>JAUVQC010000089.1 GCA_030598305.1 Actinomycetes bacterium | reverse complement strand
TGACCGCCTCCCTCGACCCGGAACTGGTTGCGTCGGTTCTGACAGGATGGGAACAGGAGGCGATCCCGAACCCTGCCTATGAGGGCTCCATCGAGATCTCGAACAGCGTGGTCACCCATGAATACCCTCGATCCGGTGAAACAGTCGACAAGGAGCAAGCGACCGAGTTGCTGCTCGAAGCACTTGAAAGTGGGACGGACGAGGTCATCGTCCTACCGATCATCGAGTCAACTCCAGAACTCACAGAGGCCGACATCGACGCAGCAGTCGTGGAGGCGAACGCGGTCATCGCGCGTGGCGTCGTGCTCACAAACGATGAATATGGATTCGAGTTCCATGTCGAACCGGCCGACCTTGGCAGGGCGCTGAAGGCTGACATCATCACCGACAGCGGGGATCCGACCGTGGAGTTCACCGTCGATCCATCGGTGATAGCTCCACTTGTCGAGGTGGTCCGCGAAGGACTTGAGATCGCTCCCGTCGATGCCCGCTGGGAGACGTTCCTCGTCGATGACTTCGAGGGCTACAACGACCAGTACGAGATCAAGGACTCGCCTGAGGAAGATCTCACTGACGCGGAGAGAGCCGCTCTTCCCGACAACGACACGATCACCCTCGTCCCTGGACTGAACGGGACAACCGTCGACACCGCACAGATCGCTGCTGCCGTTGAGACAGCAGTTCTCGGCAACGGGAAGGGTGAGCTGCCGATCGTCAAGAATGCTCAGCCCGAGTTCACGACGGAGATGGCCGCGGCCTTCGGTGACCTCTACGAACTTGCGGAATTCACGACATGGACGCCAGGAAGTAATCGAGTCCACAACATCCATCTGATGGCTGACTACGTCGATGAGACCATCGTCATGCCAGGAGAAGAGTTCTCCGTGAATGAAATCGTCGGTCGCCGGACGCTCGACAAGGGGTTCAAGTACGACTGTGCCATTGTCGGTGGTGAACTGTCATGCGAAGAGGACCCCGTCAATGTGGGTGGAGGCGTAAGCCAGTTCGGCACAACGATCTTCAACACCATCTATTTCAGCTGCCTCGAAGACGCCGGACATCAGCCGCACAGCATCTACTTCCGCAAGTATCCGGAGGGGCGCGAAGCCACACTTGGGTACCCGCACCCCGATGTTGCCTTCAGGAACGACACCCAAGCGCCTGTCATCATCCGAACGAGTTACACGCCACGGACCATCACTGTGACGTTCTTCGGCGACAATGGCGGGATCACCTGTGGGACTGAGCGGGGAGATCGCTTTAGCCACACCAGTGCTTCGACCATCTACCGAGCCGACGAGGACGGAGTCGTCCCTCCGGGTGAAGAGGTCGTGGCCAACAAGGGATCGGGTGGCTGGCGCATCGTCAACACACGAATCTTCTACGACAGCGACGGGAACGAGCTCGAGCGCGAGGAATTCCCGTGGACGTACCGAGGTGAACGCAAGATCATCCTCATGCATCCTTGTGAGGAGAAGGTCGGCGGCAACGGTGAGTGCCCAGCCAGCGTACCGGGAGTGATCGGAATGTCGGAAGGTGAGGCCGCAGCGATGCTCAGTGCGGCAGGATTCAGCGTTGTTGTGAACCCGGTTTCGACGTCGAACGAGTCCCAGGACGGCATCGTGTTGGGCTCCAGTCCCGATGGCTTCCAGGATCCGGGTACGGAGATCACGATCAACGTCGGTGTGTGGGACGGAACAACGACGACAACTACTTCGCCGTAGCCGAGCGGCGCAGAAGCATCCAGTTTCGTAGACCCGTTCCTACACTTTCGACACGTTCTACAGCATCGCGATCACAGTGACATGAAGCCATCAAAAGCCATCTTTGCAATTGTTCCGCTCGCGATCGCGCTCCTCCCCATTGCCATCTATCTCATCGACCGTCAGACATCAACGGATGAGATAGCGAGAAACGTGACCGTGTCAGGCGTGCCGGTCGGCGGTATGAATCGAGCCGACGCAACACTCGCTGTCGAGGCTTACGAAAACCGACTACGTACCGATACGGGTGTGTTCAGCGTGAATGGCCAGACTTTCAAGCTCTCGCCCATCTCGATCGATCTCGAGGCCGATGTCACCTCAGCCATCGACGCTGCGTTCCTCGTCCGACGTGACGACGGCCCGGTCACCAACTTCAGATCATGGATCGGCTCCTTCTCCACGGCCGAGAGCGTTGCGTTGACCATCGGTTTCGATGATGACGCGATCGGGGAACACATAGCGGCATGGGAGGCGGAATCGATTCCGAATCCGGCCTACAACGGCTCAGTCGCTGTCGTTGACGGTCTTGTTGTGCGCGAGTACCCCAAAGCCGGACTGTCCGTGGACCACGCTACTGCCCACGAACAGATCACAGTGGAGATGAGCACACTCGACAAATCAGGTGTGATGCTTGACGTCGTCGACTCGACGCCCACGCTCACCACGGCGGTTGTGGACGCCGCTGCAGTCGAGATGGGTCGGATGATCGACGCGCCCATTACGATGGTCTCGCCGGATGTCGGATTCCGGACAACCTTCAGGCCGGAACACCTTGCGTCCGCGGTCCGCTCGGACATCACCGCCGATGGCATGCAACTCGTCAACTCGTTCGACGCGAGGCGCGTCCTTGAGATTCTCGATCCCCGCCGACCGGAATACGAGATCGAGCCAGCCGACGCCAAGTTTGACATCGACCTTGAGACAGATGAATTCACCATCGTCCCCGGCCGCAACGGAACCCTGCTCGATACCCCAACCTTGCTGTCCAACATGAAGACGGCCGCTCTTGGATCAGGCACGGGTACCTTCCCGCTTCTCGTCGGCCAACAGCCATCGTTCACCACAGAGGATGCCGAGTCCTTCACGACGCTCGGCCCGCTCGCTGGCTTCACCACCAATCATCCGGCACGCCAACCTCGCGTCACGAATATTCAGAAGATGGCCGACACGGTCAACGGTGCGATCGTCCTTCCCGGCGAGGAGTGGTCGATCAACGACCACGTCGGTCAGCGGACCGAGGAGAAGGGCTACGTCGCTGCTCCAGCGATCATCAACGGTGCGCCGTACTGCTGTGACCATCCGGCCAATATCGGCGGTGGTGTGAGCCAGTTCGGGACGACGCTCTACAACGCCGTGTTCTACTCGTGTCTCGCTGACATTGAGCACAAGCCCCACTCGCTCTACTTCTCACGGTATCCCATGGGCCGCGAAGCAACACTTGGCGTGCCTGCGCCCGACGTACGTCTCGGGAACGACACGGAGTTCCCTGTCGTGATCGCGACTGCTTACACCGATACTTCGATCACCGTCAAGATGTACGGGGACAACGGTGGACTCACATGCACCGATGTGACCCACGACAAGGAAGACATCGTTGAGTTCGAAGAGGAGCTCGTCGCGGACGAGGAGGACGTACTCAAGCCTGGCGATCGCGACAAGATTCGATCGGGCATCAACGGCTTCCTCATCAAGGTGGATCGCATCGTGACCTATCCCGATGGCCGCACAGAGACGGATCTCAACCTTGTCCACCGCTACCGCACTCTGTCCGAGCAGTACATGGTCCATCCGTGTGAGGTCTCAGGCGAACCGGTGAACTGTCCTGTCCAACTCGCTTCGATGGTGAACCAGACATGGGAGGACGCCCTCTCCGCACTGCAGGAAGTTGGACTCCTCGCAGCCAAGGTGACGGAGCCTGTCGACGACCCGGCCAAGGATGGCATCGTCCTGACACAGGACCCCGTTCCGGGCGAATGGGTCAACGCGGGCACGACGGTGACCTTGACGGTGGGCGTCTACGAGGAGTAGGCCACCCGTGGAGTAAAGGGTTCAGTAGTGGAGGAAGAAGTCTTCGATCACGCCAGACGCGCTCCCGAGATTCTGCTCATCCCATGGGTCGGCACCGCGCACGACCACCACGTTCGAGGCGACATAGACACGGTTGATTCCTTCGACGGACTCAAACAGGTCAGCCGCGAGCTTCGCACCAAACGTATCGGTATCCGATGCTTCCCCTGGCGATGCATAGCCCTCGCCATCGGCTCCTGTGAGGCTTCGGCTCGTCGTGAAGATGACAGAGTCGTCCACGACGCGGCTGCCCTCGATCTCGATACGCTGGCCCATGTGCCCTCCTTGCAGGTATCGCCGGTGTCAGAGAGGCGATGGTACAGAACCGGGATCGACTACTCCCCTAGCCCTCTGACGCCGGGTGGAGCACGTCACCGGAACCAACCTCGTGCAGCTTCATGACGTTCGTGGACGACTTCTGGTTCGGGGGGACGCCTGCGACCATTACCAGGCCGTCACCCGTCTCGACAAGGCCGCACCGCACCAGTTCGGCCTCGGCAGCAGCGATCATGTCATCAGTCGAATGGACGCGGTCAAGGCGCATCGGTCGCACACCTCCATAGATCGCCATCTTCCGATACGTCGACTCAAGGGGTGTGAAAGCATAGATGTCGGCCTTTGGCCTGTACTTGGACAGAAGACGAGCAGTCGTTCCACTCTCGGTGAACGCCACGATGATGCCGATGCCGAGTCGGTCGGCCGTGTCAACGGATGCTTCTGCTGTCGCGGATGCGAATATCGCTCCCTCGGACAGGTTCGAGATATCGGCTGCGCGCCCGTAGCTCGTTGAGTGCTCCGCTTCCGCGCAGATCGAGGCCATGAGTTTGACGGCACGCGTTGGGTACTCCCCTATCGCAGTCTCGGCCGAGAGCATTACGGCATCGGTACCGTCGAGAACCGACCGGTAGACGTCTGACACCTCAGCGCGTGTTGGGCGCGGACTCGTGATCATCGATTCGAGCATCTCCGTCGCCGTGATCGAGATCTTCCCTGCGGCATTCGCCCTATGGATGATGTCGAACTGCGCCCTTGGGACCGACTCGATCGACAGTTCCACACCGAGATCTCCCCGGGCGACCATCGCACCGTCGGCTTCGCTGAGGATGTCGTCGAGGTTCATGTATCCGACCGCCGTCTCGATCTTTGCGATGATCGTCTGTGATCCGACGATGTCGCGCACACTGCGGATGTCGCCACCGGAATTGACGAAGGACGATGCGATCATGTCGAACCCGAGACCGAGTCCAAAGTCGAGGTCTTCAGCATCCTTGTCGGTCATAGCTGGGATCGATGTGCTCGCACCGGGGAATGAGACACCCTTGTGATCCATCAGTTGACCACCCTGTATGACGGTTGCCGTCACACCGCTGCCGTCAACAGTGACTGCCTCGAGTTCGATCAGGCCGTCCGCGAGCACGATCTTGCCGCCGACGCTCACCTCAACTCGATCGAGATATGCGATGCAGATCGTCTCGGCATCACCCATCCCCTCACCCGGAACCATGCGCACGGTGGACCCTGCGACGAGCTCGACGCCGCCATGATCGAACTCCCCGACCCGTATCTTCGGTCCTTGAATGTCCTGAAGGATCGCAACTGGCCGGTCCAGGTCAGAGGCAACTCTCCTCACAATGTCGAACCGACGCCTGTGGTCTTCGTGCGAACCGTGGCTGAAGTTGATTCGTGCCACGTCCATGCCACGGTCGATGAGCTTGGCGATAACCTCGGGTGATTCCGTGGCCGGTCCGAGAGTTGCGATGATCTTCGTTTTTCGGGGCATCGCGTCAACAATAGAGCACACCGAGCCAAAGCCTCAGAGATCGCCACGGCTCTTCTTCTGGCATGTCGCACATCCCGCACACAATGATTACCGTGATCACCCAGATGACCAAACCCCTTCGCTCTCCCTCGTCCTTCAGTGATACGACCGATGTTGGATCGATGCACGAGGGACTGGGCGGCGTCATAGAACGGTTTGATCATGTCTCGGTCGCCGTCCACGACATCGACATCGCGCAAGCAATGGTTGATCTGCTTGGAGGAACGCACATCGGTGGCGGCCACAGCCATGCAGGTGACTTTCGCTGGATCCAGTTTGACCTGCCCGGGGAGGGCCGTCTCGAGATGATCAGCCCTGTCGTGGATGACAAGGACAATTTTCTCAACAGGTATCTGGCTGAACACGGCGAGGGACTCCACCACCTCACGTTCAAGGT
>JAUVQC010000025.1 GCA_030598305.1 Actinomycetes bacterium | reverse complement strand
CGCGAGAACCGCCTCGGGTTGCCAAAGGACTCGAGGTACAGCAGGATCACATCGGTGTTGGGGTCCTCCTCCCAGAAGAGAAGGAGATCGTTACCGGCAACATCCACCTTGTTCCCGACGGACACGAAGGTCGAGATTCCGATGTTGAGATGGGTCGCATAATCGAGGATCGCAAGACCGAGGGCACCACTCTGGGACGACATCGACACGTTCCCCGGTCGAGGCATGATCGGACCGAACTGTCCGTCCAGGCTGACCGAAGGGTCCGTGTTCTGAAGTCCCATGCAGTTCGGGCCGACCATCCGCATGCCAGAGTCCCGAACAATGTTGAGCAGCTCCTCCTCCATCCGTGCACCGGCCTCGCCGATCTCAGAGAAGCCCGCGGAGATCACGACGACACCCCGAACACCCTTCTCGGCACACTCGCTCACGACGTCATTGACGAATCGAGCGGGCACAACGATGAACGCGAGGTCAACGGATCCGGGGATGTCGGATACGGACGGGTAGCAGTGGATCGATCTGACGACCGAAGCCTTCGGGTTGACGGGGTAGACAGGACCGTTGAAGTCAGCGTTGATGATGTTGTTGAAGAGCCGTCCGCCGATCGATGACTTGTTTCGGCTTGCCCCGATCACGGCGATCGATGTTGGGTAGAAGAGCGGCATGACGGACGCCGCGATCGCGATCTGCTCGGCGCGCCCCTCGGCCTCGATAACCGCAGACGACTGCTCGGTATCGATCTCGACGGTGTAAACGCCCTGGTCAACATCGCGATGCATCGCGAATCCGGCGTTGCGGAAGACACGCATCATCGCGTGGTTGTCCGCAAGGAGATATGCCCTGAACCCCTTGATGTCCTGGACTCGGGCGTATGCCGAGATTCGATACACGAGCAGCGTTCCGATCCCCTTGCCTTGAAGATCATCGGAAACCGTGAACGCTGCCTCGGCGAACCCATCGGGGCAGTCCTTGGCGTTGTACCGCCCGACGCCGGCGAGTTCACCATCGACGATCGCGACAAACGCCATCTGCTCGTCGTAGTCGAGGTGGGTGAACTCCTCGAGTTCCTCAGGCTCAAGCTGGCGCTTCACGCGGAAGAAGCGGAAGTAACTGCTCTCCGTCGACATGTCTTTGACGAATGCCTGGAGTGCAGGCGAGTCTGCAGGAACGATGGGTCGTATCCGTACGGTGCCTCCGTCCTTGAGCACGGCGCTCTGCTCCCACTCCGATGGGTAACCCGATGGCGGATCGGTGATCGACGCGGGAACGGTCAATGACATGTCAACGGTCCTCTGTGTTGCTACCCCCGATTGTGGCAGGTTGCAGTCGCCAGCATTCAGGCCGGGTAGGGTTGTGTCATGGAGGCGTGTTGTTCCCCGATTTGTTGTTCACCGCTGTCAGCTGATGACGCGGACACCATGGCCTCGCGCCTCAAGGCGCTCGCAGATCCGACGCGGCTCCGCCTCTTCAGCCTCGTCGCGTCAAGCCCTTCACAATGCGCATGTGATCTCACCGAACCCCTCGGAGTCAGCCAACCAACAGTCAGCCATCACCTCAAGGTGCTGACCGAAGCAGGGTTGCTCACGCGGGAACAGCGAGGGAAGTGGGCCTACTTCTCTGCTTCACGCGACGCTCTCGCCGAGCTCAGCACCTTTCTCGATCCCAGGGCGACGTCCGTCCGTTGAGCCGAACACGACCGAGATCTCACCGCCGCCATCGGCCGATGTCCCGATCCTGATACCGCCGCCTGTTCGCTCGGCCGTGCGAACAACGATGTCGAGCCCGAGACCGGTGGATCCTGCGCCACTCTGACCTCTTCTCATGACGCCGAGGTCCCCGAAGCCGGAGCCCGCATCCGAGATGGTGAGCACCGGCCGCCCATCGCCCTGGGTGCGCACGGAGAGCCGGTAGCCCACACCAGCGGGCGTGTGGGCGAAGATGTTCTCTATGAGAACATCGATCAGAGCACCGAGATCAACTCGCTGGAGCTCGACCCGATGATCTCCCGGCTCGACCGATACCGATGTGGGCCTGCCCTGCTCGTCAGCGAGTACCTGCCAGAAAGCAGCGCGGTGAGTAAGCACCGATCCGAGATCGACAGAGTCGGTAACCGTGCCCGCGTTCGACTGCCGACGAGCTCGTTGGATCATCTCATCGACCTGATGTTCGAGCTCGTCGATGTCCGTCTGGAGAGACGCTGCCTCGTCGCGATTGGTGAGGGTCTCTGCTTGCAGCCTCAGTGCGGTGAGTGGTGTGCGGAGGCGGTGAGAGAGATCGGCCACCGACTCCCGCTCAGCTTCAAGCAGTTTGTCGAGTCGTCCTGCAAGCGTGTTGAACGCTTCACCGACCTCCGCGATCTCCTCTGGACCGGACGGTACGACCCTGACATCGAGGTTCCCTCTCCCCCACTCGTGCGCCGCATCGGAGAGCTCGGTGACCGGCTGGACAACCGACCTGCCGAGGCGATCCGCAGCGAGGGTAGCAATAGCAATCAGGAACAGGCCGAGACCGAGAAGCATCGCCCACGCAATCAGTACACCCTCCGTCAACTCGTCATCCGCGACGAACGCCCGGACAACAACGGTGTCCCCCTGGATCGGAGCGTCCGCGGTGAGAACGGGCACGAGGACTTCCGCACCATCCTCTGTCTTTGCTGTGAATGCCGCACCGCTCTGGGCCTGCCCGATGTGCTCGTCGGACCCGATCTCGGCACCAACGACCTCTCCGCTGACGAAGATCACACTGAGATCCTCAGGATTCCCGAAGGCAGTCAGTATCGCGTCCGCCAGTTCAGGAGTGATTCCGCCATCTGTGCCAACAACGGCGAGCGCAGTTGCTACCGACTGAGCATCGCGCTCGGCATCTGAGAGTGCCCTTGCCTGCGCCTGGTTTCTGATGAGGATCCCGACCGCGACGAGGAACGCAACAACGACAAGCGTTGCGACGGCAAGGCTCAGTAGCGCCATCCTCTTCCTCATGAAAGTCTGCTCATGAGGGCTCCACTAGCTTGATCCCAACGCCGTGAACCGTCTCGATATAGCGCGCATCCGCAGCGGATTCTCCGAGCTTCTTGCGAAGCCAGGAGATGTGGACGTCCACCGATTTCTCCGAGCCACCGTAGGGCTGGCGCCACACCTCAGCCATCAACTGGCGCTTGGACACGACGACGCCCTTCCGCTCAGCGAGATAGAGGAGCAAATCGAACTCCTTGGGGCTGAGCTTGAGTCGGGTCCCCTCCAGAGTTGCCACACGCGCACCGGGTTCAATTCTCAGATCACCAACCACGAGTGCCGCCGCTCCGTCGTCGACGGCCGAGCGGCGGAGGACCGCACGAAGCCGCGCCTCGAGTTGCTCGACGCTGAAAGGCTTGACGAGATAGTCGTCCGCTCCCGCGTCGAGGGTCCTGATCACGTCGCGGTCGTCGCTTCGTGCGGTTGCAACCACCACGGGGACGTCGGTTATCGCCCTGATCATCTTGAGGAGCTCCGCTCCATCGAGATCGGGGAGTCCCATGTCGAGGACGACCACATCGGGACTTGTACCCACAATCTGTTGCAATCCATCAAGCGCTGTGGCTGCACCGGATACGTCATAACCGCTCTGGGACAGGACGCGTGTCACCAGCTCGCGGATTCGCTGGTCGTCCTCGATGATCAGTACAGCTGGCATTCCAATAATCAACCACAATGCGAGTGTCTTAGCAACTCCTTAAGATGGTGTTGGAAACATCAAAACCCGGAGGCATCAACGATGGTTGCAATGCGGCAGAGACTCCTCCTGGTCGCTGGCTGGCTTGTAGCCGCCATCGGCTCGGTTCTGGTGGCCTCTGGTGCAGTGGCGATTGCCGGAGGACAGGTCCTTGACCGTCCGCTGCGACCGCTCACTGCAGCCGAGGTCGCAGCGCTCCCTGTCGTAGCGGTGGGCTCGACCGACGCAACCGAGCCCCAAGCCTCCGGCGGCATCGCACGAACCACCGGTCAGTCCACCGTAGGGAGCGACGAAACCGATGTCGGGCTGACAGGGCCGGTTGGCACCGGGGGGACTGCCGATTCCTCCGGCGCGACCGCATCCAATGATTCAGGCCGATGGGACCGTTTCACAGAACCGGACAGTTCCGAGACGCATGTCGAGACACTTGAGGCAGGAAAGGCGTCGTTCGCCGCATCCGACGGAAGACTTCACCTGCTGTGGGTGACCCCCGGCGCCGGATATGTTGCCCACACCGTCCATCGTGGCAGAGAGTCGATAACGATCTCTTTCGCATCGAGTCGCGAGGTCTGGGTCGTCACCGCAACGGTCGTCGATGGCAAGCTCAATGTTGAGTCAGGACCAACACCGATCGCCTGACGTTCCATGCCAGCGGCGCGGGCAATGGACCTAGGACGCGCCACCCCTCGCAAAGACAAGGGTTTGGTCATAGCTGTCCACGAATTCCATGACCCGATCGGGGCGAAGCGGTCGCGCAACGAGGTAACCCTGCACCCGCGTGCAACCAAGCATGCGTATGGTCGCAAGCTCTTCGGGGGTCTCGACACCCTCAGCGATGACACCGAGGTCAAAGCTTCGCGCAATGGCCACGATCGCCTCGACGATGGCCTTTGACTCTTCGCGGCGATGTGCGTCACGAACAAATGACTGATCGATCTTGAGCGCATGGATCGCCAGGCCCTGCAACTGCCTGAGCGATGAGTAGCCGGTTCCGAAGTCGTCGATCGACACCCGGACGCCCATATCGGAGAGGCGCTCCAGTGCCCGTTCTGTTCGTTCCGCCTCATGGGTGATCGTACGTTCTGTTACCTCGATCTCGAGATGCCTCGGGTCGAGGTCTGCCGCGGCGAGCGCTGACGCTATCGACTCCACGAGGTTCGCATCCCGGAACAGGCGCTCTGACGCGTTTACCGCGACCCGCATCGGCCGCATGCCCTCGCCCAGCCACCGACGCATGTCATGACAGGCCTCGTCGAGAAGCCACTTGCTCATCGGGACGATGAGATCCGATTCCTCAGCCAGGGGGATGAACTCTCCAGGCATCAACAGCCCATGGACGGGATGGTCCCACCTGACGAGCGCTTCGATTCCAATTACGGTGCCCCTCGCCAGATCGACCTTTGGTTGATACTCGATCCGCAGCTGATTCTCGGATTCGATCGCGGTCCTGAGGTCGTCGATGAGGGCGATCCGGTCGGAGGTGCGATCTCTCAGCGATTTCGTGAAGTACTGATACGTATTTCGGCCCGCAGCCTTTGATTGGTACATCGCTGTGTCCGCACCCTTGAGAAGTTCCTCGTACGTGTCGCCATCAAGGGGATAGACGGCGATTCCGATGGAGGCGGTGACCACAAGCTCACGCTCGCCAATGTGATAGGGCATGCCGATCGTCTTGAGGATCTTCGTGGCGACCTGACCTGCGTCCTCGACGCGCTTGCCGCCCTCGAGGATGACGGTGAACTCGTCCCCACCCAGTCGAGCAACGGTGTCGGACTCTCGGAGACATTCGACAAGGCGCGCCGCGATCTGGCGAAGCGTCTCGTCCCCAACGGAGTGGCCGAAGCGATCGTTGATGTCCTTGAACCCGTCTATGTCGAGGAACATCACCGTGACAAGGCCACCGTCCCTTCTGGCACGAGCGATCGCACTTGAGAGCCTGTCGCGGAAGAGGGCACGGTTGATGAGCCCTGTCAGGTGGTCGTACTGAGCCAGATAGCCGAGTTTCCCTTCGGGGCGCTTCTTCACGAGTATGAGAACCCCGATTGCACCAACGGCGAGTAGGGCGAGCAGCCCCGCGATGAGCAGAACGATCATGCAATGGATCCAGTGATTGGCATCACCTGTTCTTCGGCACAAAGGAGCAGTAGGTGTAGCTGTTGCCTCGGAATCAACTCCGCCTCGCGCCGTGCATTGAGTACGATGGTGGGCACAGGAATCACCGGTGGGAGACGCCGGTCAGAATACGACTGAGAGGTTCACGTGTCATTTTGGGAGTTCTTTCTGCTTCTGGTGATATTCATCCCGATGCTGATGCTGTGGCTATTCACGCTCACGGACCTTTCCAAGCGGGCCGATATCTCCAGCGTGTCGAAGGGCCTCTGGGCAGTGGCAGTGGTGTTCCTCCCCCTGATCGGGATGCTGGTCTACTTCATCGCAAGACCGACGGAGCCCGAGATGCATCCTGATCCAGCGGTACGCATGCGCGAGATCATGGACGAGGCAGATCCATCGTCAACGGTCGACCAATTGGAGAGGATCGTCGAGCTACACGAGTCCGGAATCCTCTCTGAGGATGAGTTTGCATCGGCGAAGGCGAAGCTGCTTGATACCCAATGAATATCGCTGAGGACACCGCACGCGTCCTTGTTGTCATCGGGATCGCGATCCCGCTGCTTCTTCTGTGGATCGTCACGTTCGTCGATATCGCCCGCCGCAAGAACCTGCCGATTACGAGGAAGGCACTGTGGACTGCCGTCACGTTCTTCGGCGCCCATATCGGTATCGCTGTGTATTACGGGATGCGCCCGGTGCCGGAGGTTCTTGGAAAGGGGCTCAGGCCCACAACCCCTGAAACGTCAGCGACCGTGAGCCGACTCGAGACACTCAGGGCCGACCACACCGCTGGATCGATCAACGATGCCGACTACCTGGCAAAGAAGCGGGATCTCCTCGGCCTCACCTAGGCCCTCTCCCCTGTTTTGGCGTGTCAAACGGGACCATTGTCCCGCTAGCCACGCAAAAACAGGCGCCAGCACTGCGTCAAACGGTCCAGGGTGCCGGTGCATCCGGGTCGATTCCGTACCGATCGATCGCTGTTTTCACGACATCAGCGCCTACGGCCTGCTCGTTCATCAGTGACGTCAGCACTGCAACGACGATGTGAGCCGCATCGACCTCGAAGAAGGATCGAAGCGCTTCTCTCGTGTCACTTCTGCCGTAGCCGTCGGTTCCAAGCGTGGTGAACGGTTTCCGCACGAATGGAGCGACCTGATCGGGAACCGCCTTCATGTAGTCGGTCACCGCAACGATGGGACCGGGGGCAGTATCGAGGGCATGTGTGACAAGGGGCGTACGATTTTCCTGGTCGGGATGCAGCCTGTTCCAGCGAACGGTCTCCATCGCCTCCTCACGCAGCTTCTTGTAGGAAGTAGCGCTCCAGAGTTCCGCGCCGACGTCGAAATGCTCAGCGAGGTCGACCTGTGCAGCTCGCGCCGCTGAATGCGCCGGACCCGAGAACAGGATCGTCGCTCCGTGCCGTTGGCTGACTGGTGCATCGGCGAACTTATAGAGGCCAGCAACGATGCCGTCCTCGGATCCAGCGGGCTTGGCAGGCTGGATGTAGTTCTCGTTGTACAAGGTGAGGTAGTAGAACACGTCATCCATCTCTCCGTACATGCGTCGAATCCCGCGCTCGATGATCGTTGCCATCTCGTATGCAAAGGCGGGATCGTACGCCTCACACGCCGGAATCGTTGATGCCAGAACGTGGCTGTGCCCGTCCTGGTGCTGGAGACCCTCGCCGAGGAGCGTCGTGCGCCCGGCAGTTCCACCCAGGAGGAATCCACGCGCTCGTGAATCCGATGCTCCCCAGAGGGCGTCCCCGACTCTCTGAAATCCGAACATCGAGTAGTAGGTGTAGAAGGGGATCATCGGGATGCCTCTCGTGGCATACGACGTTGCGGCCGCGATCCAACTTGCAGTCGCCCCAGCCTCCGTGATGCCCTGCTCGAGCAGTTGACCGTCCTTTGATTCCTTGTACGACAGGATGAGATCGTGATCGACTGGCTCATACAGCTGCCCTTCAGAGGCATAGATTCCGATCTCCTTGAAGAGCGCATCCATGCCGAACGTTCGACCCTCGTCGGGGATGATCGGAACGATCCTCTCGCCTATGCCCGGGTCCCGGGTCAAGGCACGGAGCAATCGTGTGAAGGCACCGGTCGTTGAGACCTCGATCTCCCCGGAGCCACCATCGAACTCCGCAAAGGGGCTGTGGTCCGGTAGTTCAAGAGGCATCCGAATGGAGAGTCCGCGACTCGGAAGGTGTCCGTTGAGCGCTTCACGCCGGCCCATGAGATAGGTGTGCTCGGGCGATCCTGGGTCGAAGCGCAGATACGGTGGCTCACCTGACTCAAGGTCGGCATCTGAGATCTCGTCATGAAGATGGAGCCGATCCCGCAGGTCCCTCAGCTGGTCTCCACTCAGCTTCTTGATCGAGTGTGTCGCGTTCTTGCCGGCGACTCCTGCCCCAAGGGTCCAACCCTTGATCGTCTTCGCCAGGATGACCGTTGGTGCACCCTGCAGCTGGACAGCAGACTGGTACGCGGCGTAGACCTTGAGATGATCGAGACCTCCCCGGCGAAGCAGCCAAATCTCGTCATCAGACATGTCTGCCACGAGCGCCTGGAGAGCTGGATCGGGACCGAAGAAGTGCTCACGAACGTACGCACCCGACTCAGCCTTGAAGCGCTGGTACTCACCGTCGACCGTCGCATTCATCTTGTTGACGAGGGCACCGTCGACGTCTCGTGCGAGAAGAGGATCCCAATCGGATCCCCATATCACCTTGATCACATTCCAACCGGCGCCGCGGAACATCGCCTCGAGCTCCTGGATGATCTTCCCGTTTCCACGGACGGGACCATCGAGCCGTTGCAGGTTGGCGTTGACGACCCATGTGAGGTTGTCGAGCTTCTCGCGACCAGCCAGCGAGATCGAGCCCAGCGTCTCTGGTTCGTCCGTCTCACCGTCACCGAGAAAACTCCACACTCTCGAGTTGCTTGTGTCCTCGATCCCGCGGTTTTCGAGATACCTCAGGAACTGCGCGTGGTAGATCGAATTGATGGGTCCCAGACCCATCGATACCGTTGGATACTCCCAGAAATCTGGCATGAGGCGCGGATGCGGATAACTCGAGAGGCCGGGTTCGCCGATCTCCCTGCGGAACCGATCGAGGTCGCTCTCACTCAATCGCCCCTCGAGAAATGCCCTCGCGTAGATGCCGGGTGTCGCATGTCCCTGGAAGTACACATGATCCCCGGGTGTCCCATCTGCCTTGCCACGAAAGAAGTGGTTGAACCCGATCTCATACAACATGGCCGAAGATGCGAACGTCGAAAGATGCCCTCCGATACCGTCTGCCTCCCGGTTCGCCCGGATCACCATGGCAGCCGCGTTCCACCTGATGAACCGGCGTATACGCTTCTCCAGGTACTCATTCCCAGGGAACACAGGCTCAGCTTCTGGAGGGAGCGTGTTGATATAGGGAGTTGATACGGACCCGGGCACGCCAATGTTGTGCTCCCTGGCGTGCTCCAACAGACGAGCCATGAGGTATCGAGCCCGCGTAGCACCATCGATCTCAACGATCTCGTCGAGAGATTCGAGCCATTCGCGTGTCTCGGTCGGGTCCAGATCCCTGAGTTGGTGTGTGAATCCGTCGATGTAGATGGGGCGATCAGACATGTGGCGGTTCTCCGAATGCGATTTCTTCGAGATTACCAACGTGCAGCTGGGTCAAGGTAGGAAATGCAGTCACTCTCGTGCCCAGGCCTGACCACCGAGCGCCAGACCCTCATTTGAGACCGCAGGTCCCCATGTGCCGGCCTCATAGCGGTACGGCTCAGTACCAGGATCGAGCAAAGAGTCGTACAGCTGCCACGAAGCCTCCACTTCGTCCGATCGTACGAACAGCGTCTGGTCACCCTCGATGATGTCGAGAACCAATGCCTGATAGGCATCGGGGAGTCTTCCGTAGACCTCGTCGTGACTGAAGTGCAATGCCTGGGTGTCGTGGGCCATCGCGTCGCCCGGAGCCTTGACGTTGAATCGCAGCGTGAATCCCTCATCTGGTTGCAGGGTGATCAGAAGAACGTTCGGGTCCACGACACAGGAATCCCTGCTCCCGTGGAATATGCACAGCGGGGGAAGCTGGAATGTCACGGCGATCTCGGTCAGACGCCTTGGAAGCCGCTTGCCTGTTCTGAGATAGAACGGCACGCCATGCCAACGCCACGTATCGACTTCGACCTTGATGCCGACGAACGATGCGGTGAGGGAGTCCGGTGCAACGCCGTCCTCATCGCGATAGCCGACAACCCGTTGACCGGCGACCGACCCAGCCTCGTATTGACCGAAGACGATGTTCTCTGGTCGTATGGGTGCAATCGCCTGGACGACCTTCACCTTCTCGTTGCGGACATGGTCAGCGTCGAAGGAGATCGGTGGCTCCATCGCCACCAATGCCAGCACCTGGGTGAGGTGGTTCTGAACCATGTCCCGAAGAGCACCGGCTGCCTCGTAGTAACCGGCCCGTGATCCGATGCCCAGCTCCTCAGCCACAGTGATCTCAATGGACTCGACACGGTCCCTGTTCCAGACGCTCTCGAACATCGGATTCGCAAATCGGAACGCCAGCAGGTTCTGCACTGTCTCCTTGCCGAGGTAGTGGTCGATCCGGTAGACCTGCGACTCTTCGAAGAATACGTGAACCAACGT
>JAUVQC010000143.1 GCA_030598305.1 Actinomycetes bacterium | reverse complement strand
TCGTCATTCGCAGGCTGACACTCGGCGCAGAGGGCTGGGTGGTTCCTCTCCGAGCGATCGCTTTGGCGATATCGACAGCCGCCGCCGCCGTGTTCGTCGTGGGTGTTGCGGGGGACGACTACTTCACCTCGAGGGGCGAGTTCATGCTGTTCGTGCTCCTGACCGTGGTGTTCCACTTCTTCTTCGCTGTTGGGCGTGGGTACCTCGCAGGACATAGGCGGTTCCGCTCCTACGGCTACGTATCAGCTGCGGCGTCATTGTTCAGACTCGTGATCGCCATCGGTGTGGCGATCGTCGCGCCGACCGTGACCGGATTTGCATGGGCCCATCTGCTCGGGCCGCTGGTCATAGTGATCTGGCGACCGTGGAAGTCGACGAAGCCATCGGCGAGACTCCCGGTGGCCGAAGCAGGCATTGCCGATGAGAAGGGCCTGTTGTCCGGCCTCGTCCTTTCAGCTGCCGCTTCCCAGGCCCTTCTCCTCGCCGGGCCACTCGTGGCATCGCGCCTCGGTGCGACCGCTGCGCAGTTCTCTGTTACCTACGCGACGCTTCTCATAGCGCGTGCCCCGCTGACGCTTGGATACAACCTGATCGCTCGGATTCTCCCATCGTTCACCGAGATGGCAGTCCGTGGTGAGCGACGCGAGCTGCGGTCGTGGGCCAGGGGAATCGCCGTCGCGTCCGTCCTACTCGCTGGTGTCGGAGGCCTGCTTGGTGCGGTTCTCGGTCCGTTGTTGGTTGGTGTTGCCTTCGGCTCGGGCTTCGCACCGACGCCACTTGTCGCGGCGATATCTGGTGTTGGCGTGGTGTTGGCCGCCGGCGGACTCTTCATCGGTCAGATACTGGTGGCGAAGGCTCAGTCCTTCAGACTCGCTGCGGCATGGTTCGTCGCCCTCATCGCAGCTGTCGTGATGATCTCCCTCCCCTTCGATGACCCGGTTATCCATGTTGTCGTGGCGTTCGCAGTCGGCGAGGTTGTCGCTCTGGCAGCATTGGTGGCCGCCGCACTCATCCACGATGCGGACGAGACGGAGATCTCCCACGGCTACCTCGTTGCGAAACGGTCGCTGGACATCGGGGGAGCGATGGTCGCCCTTGTACTGCTCTTCCCCGTGATCCTCGTCGCTGCCAGTGCTGTGAAGCGGGACTCTGCAGGCCCAGCTCTCTTCCGACAGCGTCGTGTCGGGACGAATGGCGAGCTGTTCTGGATGGTCAAATTGCGCACGATGGTGTTCGACCAGGACGAGAAGATCTTCAGACAACACATCGAAGAGCTTCGCAAGGCCGACGCAGACGATTCGGAGTACACCATCAAGATCGATGATGACCCACGTATCACCAGCGTTGGTATGCGTCTGAGGAAGTGGTCCATCGACGAGTTGCCGAACTTCGTGAATGTGCTCAAGGGGTCGATGTCACTCGTCGGGCCTCGGCCACTTGTGCCTGAGGAGGCTGAGATCATCGGTTTCGATCATCCCCGCTTCTCCGTGAAGCCGGGCATCACCGGTCTCGCACAGGTCCACGGCCGGGACTCGATCGCCCTCGCGGAACGAACAGCGTTCGATGAGCAGTATGTCGAGACGCGCTCAACGAAACTCGATGTCCAGGTCCTCTTCGCTACGGTCGGTGCAGTGTTCACGACGCCTGGTGGCGAAGGCACCGAGGAATAAGGCATCGGACGCGAGGTTGCACACACCATGACCGATCCAGTTTCTGCACGACTTGACTTACCTGATCCGCTCATCGCGGTTGTGGGTGCCACCGATACGCCGGGCAAGTACGGCGGCAAGATCTATCGGAACCTCAAGGCCAAGGGATATCGCGTAGCTGCGGTGAATCCCGGCCGTGAGACTGTCGATGGTGACCCCACGTATTCGTCCCTGAACGACCTGCCGGATCGTCCCGACATCGTCAATATCGTTGTGCCACCTCCTCGCACCATGCGCGTGCTGGACGCAGCAGTGGATATCGATGACGTTGCCGTGTGGATCCAGCCCGGTGCCGCAGACGATGCTGTACGCAAGAGGGTGGTCGAGCTCGGCATACCTGCCCTTATCGATGCATGCATCATGGTCGAGGCGCGCGTCCGCGTCTAGGAACCTCGCATTCACTCTGTATCGTGATGTGATGGCGATCGAAATCACCTGCCCAGCCTGTGGCGAGCCAGACGACCTCGTTGGGTCGCGTACGGGCGATGTGATCGGAATGGCATGCGGTGCGTGCGGACACACGTGGGATCGATCGCTTGTCAAAGCGTGTCGTGCCTGTGGAAGCAACGATCTGCAGGCTGTCCCCCTTGCGATCGTCGAGAAGTCACGGGGCACACAACTCTCGATCGTTGGCACCCGGACGGTCCATCTGTGCTCGACGTGTGATGCTGCAGTGTTGAGGCACTACCACGATCACCGGCCGAACCCTCTGATGCCAATAGACCTGCCAACTGTCGGGGAGGAGCACCTCAACGGCTAGGTGCGAATACCTGCGGTCGTGAGGTCAGCCGTCTTCGTCGGACGCGTGACGACGTAGGTGGCGATGGTTGCAGCGAGGAGCCACATGCCGAGTCGGGCATACGGGTTGGTGATGAACCAGATCGTTGTGATACCGAACGAAAGCACGATGGCAGACACCGCAATCGCCTTGGCCCGCACGGTGAACCCGTTCCCTTCCCGCCA
Source organism: Actinomycetes bacterium (assembly GCA_030598305.1). Next base: position 1,417 of record JAUVQC010000143.1, on the reverse strand, counting down.
GTCGCGCACAATGGCGCCGAAGAATCGGTTCGACACGAGCCACCTGTCGAATCTGTCCGATGACTTCGAGAAGAAGAAGGCAGCGAGGAGAATGGGTCCGGTAGTGGGAATACCGGGAAGCACGACGCCGATGAACGCGATCGCGACCCACAGCCAACCGAGAGCCATGAGCACGACACGAAGAACCGGGTTCTTGACGACGGTCACGAACGGAGCGTAGAGAACCCTTTCCCCGACAGCATGTCGGATGTAGAGTTCGGTGCATGCGAGATTGGGTCAGGAACCTGCTGTCACCGCGTGTTGGTGAGCGCGTGTCGGGGACACCGCCGAGCGCGAGCGGTGCTTCGTCCTTCTTTCTGTGGTGGGACCTCCCGTACGGAGAGAAGCTCACAGAGATCTCCGTGACGCTGGAAGTGGTGCGTCGGCCGGAGGTTGATCGCTTGGTGACATTCGCGCTCCAGACTGCTTTCCTCAAGCCTGGGGGCGGGAGTTGTCATCTCGGCCTCCAGCACCATCCGCAGTTTCCCGAGCGCGGGGCGGTCAATTGGGACGGCTACGACGCAAAGGGAGAGCCGCTCGACTCCGACGTGCCGACGCCTACGTCGATCCTGGACGACGCTGCCACCAGGGATTTCGGATGGCTCAAGGGTGTTCCGTATCGCCTGATCATCGAGCGGGGCGACGAGCAGGATGATGGGCGGTACGCGTGGATCGGATCTGTTACGAATCTTCAGTCGGGCGAGCGTGACGAGATTCGAAGGCTGATTGGCGAGAGTCCACACATGAGGGGACCTGTCATGTACATCGAGTCACACGGTCCGTGTGATGGTCCGAGGATTGAGGCGAGGTGGTCGAATGCAACGGCGGTGTCTGTGAACGGGGGCGTGCGAGCAGTGAGATCGATGCGCGTTGACTATCAGCCACATGCTGCCGGGGGCTGTACCAACACGAATTCGTGCGTCGAGGACAAGTTCTTCGTCCAGCGTGCCGGTCAGATGCGTACCGTCAAGGCAGGCTCGACGATCCGACTCGAGTGATTGTCCAGCTGTTTCTTCATAACTCCCGGGAGCGTTGAGCGTTTCTGAGCAAGCGTCTGGCATCATTGGCTCGCTACTCTCTCAAGTTCCGACCTCGGTTGCCGGCTGACGGGGGGATGGATGACGGATACCGTTGGGCATCCGACGTCGTGAAATCTCCGCAAACCCGGTAACCGCAACGGTTCGGGCGCTTAGCTCAGTTGGCTAGAGCACCGCCCTTACAAGGCGGGGGTCACTGGTTCGAGTCCAGTAGCGCCCACAGTCATCAGAACGCCCCGGAACTCTTGAGGCTCCGCCATCCCTAGAACACTCCGTAACCGAAGCACCAATTACTTCGTGGGGCCGGCGCTACTACACTGCTTTGAGCGGCCAAAGGATGC
>JAUVQC010000065.1 GCA_030598305.1 Actinomycetes bacterium | reverse complement strand
TCCGTCATTCGGTGCTTCAGCGATGACTCTGGCGAGAACCTCGCCCGCGATGAGGTCGCCGTGTGTATCGAACGCGGCAGCAACACCGGCGTCGCCGCTTGACCAGGTGACGTCGATGCGGTCGGTCACGTCGAGATCGAGGCGGCGTCTTGCCCCCTGGATACGGTTGACCAACTCTCTCGCGATCCCTTCGATGCGCAGATCGGTCGAGATCGACGTATTGAGCGCAACCGAGATCGATCCCTCCGTTGCCACGATTGTTCCTTCGCGAGGCTGGCCGGTGACAACGATATCTCCGGCTCTGATGGTGAACCCGTTGACCTCGTGGTCATGACCATCGAGGAGTGACGCGATCGTCTCGTGGTCAAGATCTGCGATCACCGCGGCGACACGCTTCATGTCCTTGCCGTGCCTTGGTCCGAGTTCCTTGAAGTTCGCCCTCGCCGCGAGATCGACGAGACCGGCCTCGTCCGCATGGACCTGAACGACCTTGACGTTCAATTCCTCGGCAATCAATGCGGTATGGTCGGTCACGGCCTGCCGTTCCTGGCTCGAGCGGGTCACGATCGTTACCGTGGCCAGGGGCTGACGTACGCGAAGCTCATGACGCTTTCGGAGCGCACGACCAAGGGTGACGACCGTTCGGACCGTGGCCATGGAACGCTCGAGTGCCTCGTCGATCGCATCCTGATCAGCGGTCGGGTAGTCGGTGTGATGAACGCTTGGCGGAGCGTCGGGATCGACGGGTATCACGAGGCCTTGGTAGATCTCTTCCGTCACGAACGGCAGGATCGGCGCAGCCACTCTCGTGAAGAGTGCCAACACCTCGTACAGCGTGGCGAACGCAGCCATCTTGTCCGTGTCATCGGCCACGCCCCTATGGGCCCAGAACCGTCGTCGTGACCGTCTGATGTACCAGTTGGTGAGATCGCCGACGAAGTCGATGATCGGCGGGACCACGGCGAACAGCCGGTAGGCCTCCATTTCTCGATTCACATTCGCAACGAGGCTTTGGAGCACCGAAACGATCCACCGGTCGATTTCAGGTCGGTCCGCAAGCATTGGTGCCGATCGAAGATCAGAAGGAGTGATGCCATCGGCTTGCGCGTACGTTGTGAAGAATGAGTATGAGTTCCACAGTGGCAGGAGCACCGTTCTCACCACATCCCGGACACCTTCCTCGGAGAACCGCAACGGTTCTCCCTTGACGATCGGTGAGTTGATCAGATACGCACGCAGTGCGTCGGCTCCAAAGTCATCGAGCACATGAATCGGGTCCGGATAGTTCTTGAGCGACTTGGACATCTTTCGGCCATCCTCGGCCAGGACCATGCCGGTCACGATGCAGTTCTCGAACGGCGCCTGGTCGCGGATCGCGGTGGAGAGGATCAGAAGGGTGTAGAACCAACCGCGTGTCTGGTCGAGGCCCTCAGCAATGAAGTCGGCAGGGAATCGCTGTTCGAAACGCTCCTTGTTCTCGAACGGATAGTGGATCTGGGCGAACGGCATCGAACCGCTCTCGAACCAGCAGTCGAGAACCTCGGGCACACGTGTCATCGTGCCGTCGCACGAATCACATTCCCAGGTAACCGGGTCGATGAAGTGTTTGTGCAGATCGTCGAGCATGACTCCGGACACGGCAAAGAGCTCGTCTCTGGAGCTGATTGCAACCTGATCGCTGCATTGGTCGCACTCCCACACAGGTATGCCGGAACCCCAGTACCGGTTGCGACTGATTGCCCAATCCTTCGCATTCTCGAGCCAGTTCCCGAATCGATTGGCACCGATGGCCTCAGGAACCCACCTGATGGTGTTGTTCAGCTCGACCATGCGATCACGGAATCGCTCAACGGCAACGAACCATGTCGGAATGGCTTTGTAGATGAGCGGTGTACCTGTCCGCCAGCAGAACGGATACGAGTGTCTGATCGTTGACCGCTGGAGAAGCTTCCCTGAGGACTTGAGGAGTTCGATGAGGACGCTGTCGGCGTCCTTGACGTTCATACCGTGAACGTCTGGCACCTCGTCGGTGAACTTTGCCTCAGCGTCGACGGGATCCACCAACACCGAGATGTTCTCGGCCTGTAGCGCTACAAAGTCCTCTTCGCCATACGCAGGAGCCATGTGGACAAGGCCGGTCCCCTCGTCGACCGTTACGTGACCCGAGGGGATCACTACGAACGCGCCCTCGGCGGACTTCTCAGCGAAGTAGTCGAACGCTGGCTCATACATTGCACCGACGAGTTCCGATCCTTTCGCTGTGCCAAGGACCTCGAGGTCGTCTCCGAAGACTGTGGACGCGAGTGCCGACGCGACCCAGAACACATCCGTGGAATCGGTCTGTCTGACCCTGGAGTATTCGATATCGCTACCGACGGCAACCGCCAGGTTGCCAGGAAGAGTCCATGGTGTCGTGGTCCAGATGACCAGATGGTCCCCGACAACCAGGGCGTCCGTACCCTTGGTGACAACCAGGGCGACCGTGATGGCGGGGTCATCGACGTCGCGGTAATCGAGGTTGGCCTCGAAGTTCGACAGGGGTGTCGTGGCACCGTACGAGTACGGGAGCACCTTGAAGTCGCGGTAGACGAGCCCTCTCTTCCACAACTCCCCAAACACCCACCACACACTCTCCATGAAGTCGACATCCATGGTCTTGTAGTCGTCCTCGAAGTCGACCCATCGACCGAGGCGGGTCGTGATCTCCTCCCATTCCCCGGTGATGTGGTTGACCATGGTGCGGCATGCTTCATTGAACGTGTCCACACCGATCTTCTGGATCTCGCGCGGCCCCGAGACGCCAAGCTGCTTCTCCACCTCCATCTCGACGGGGAGGCCGTGGGTATCCCACCCGAATCGCCGCTCCACCCTGTGTCCACGCATTGTCCAGTATCGAGGGACGATGTCCTTGACGACTCCCTGAAGGAGATGACCGTAGTGCGGTGATCCGGTGGCGAACGGTGGCCCGTCGTAGAACGTGTATTCCGTGTCCGGATCCCGCGCTTCGACGGAGGCCTTGAATGCATCGATCGAGTCCCAGAAGTCGAGGATTCGAGCGTCGAGCGATGGGAAGTCGACTACAGAGCTGACCTTCGGGAAGGAGTGTTCATTGTGCACAGTTTGTCCTCGATCTCGTCACCATTCGGTGCCGGGACGGGGGAACCGCGGTACCACCCGGCTTGCTGGCAGTGCCAGCCGCTCTCTTGGCCAGTGTCGTTGGCAGACGGCGGGTTCTACCTCCGCTCGAAGCGTCGAGCGGTTTCTTCCCACAGCTCATGGGTGATGTCCTTCCGGAGATGGACCCGGCCTCACACCAACGCCGGTCGCTCGCGTCCATCGCATCCGGTCGGTGCGTCCCGATCAATGCGTGAGGGAAGCGTAGCGCCCCTCGGGAATGCGCGACGCATTATCTTGCACCCATGGCACGTGAAGCGATTCGGTCGGTTGACTCAGGGGTGGAGGTCGACCTGCTCGTCGTACCGAACGCGAGCAGGGCAACCGTGGTCGGCCTTCACGGCGAGCGTGTCAAGATCCGCGTAACGAGTCCGCCCGACAGGAACAAGGCGAACGCCGCCGTCGTCGATCTGATGAAACGTGCCACCGGCGCACGCCGCGTCGACATCACACGCGGTGCAACGGGACGCCACAAGACCGTGCTACTGCGTGACGCGTCCCTCGAGAGGGTGAGACGCAGCCTGATATCGGACCTCTGACGTTCGACGTGCGGTACCAGTGGCGCGCCAAGAAGCGCTGCCATGCTGCTACCTTCTCACGGCCGAGGAGGATGCATGACCAGGGAACTTGCCCCGTCGACACTTGAAAAACTCAGTCGTAAGCTTCAGGACGAGCGTGAACGTCTTGAGCGCATCATTACGGAACATGAGCGCGAACGAGAAGAGAGCGTGATCGCGATCGGGTCAGCCGACCGCAACGCCGATCCCGACAATGTCGATGGTGGAGCCATCAACGTCGAGATCGAGATGGAGAACGCGACGATCCAGAACGCCCGTGACATGCTTGGCCAGGTCCTGCATGCACAGGACCGGATGGAGAAGGGGCTGTACGGCATATGCGAGATAACGGGAGAACCGATCCCGGTAGCGAGACTGGAAGCCCTCCCGTACGCGACGACGACGGTGAACGCGACGAACCGCAACTGAACGCGAGACTCTTCGCCGCAGCGGTCGCAGCTGGTGTCGTCTTCGTCGATCAACTCACGAAATGGTGGGCAACCACGGCGCTCGCTGATGGTCCAATCGTGGTGGTGGATGGCTGGCTCCAGTTCCGACTCACTTACAACACCGGCGTTTCGTTCTCTCTCTTCAGCGGTGGAGGCCAGTTCATCGCGTTGATCGTGATCGGTGTCATCGCCATGATCTTCCACATCCTTGGAGACGCCAGCAGACGGCTCGAGGCGATCTCCCTTGGTCTGATCCTCGGAGGCGCCGTCGGGAACCTCCTGGATCGAATATTTCGAGGATCCGGCCTCCTCGATGGCGCGGTGGTGGACTTCATCGATTTCAGCTTCTTTGCTACTTTCAACGTGGCTGACATCGCCGTCAACATCGGCGTCGTGCTCCTCCTGATAGCTGCGTTCTGGAAACGAAAATGAACGTCGTCTCGGTGACCGTCCTCGAGGAGCACCACGGCGAACGCGCCGACAAGGTCCTGTCCGTGTTGCTCGGCTGCTCACGTTCGGTCGCACGGAGCATCATCGATGAGGGGAACGCGACAGTCGAAGGGCGCTCGCTGAAGGCGGCCGAGAAACTCCACACCGGAACCATCATCTCAGCCGAGGTCCCCGAAGAGAACCGGGAGTTGGATCCCGAAGATGATGTTCCCTTCGAGATTGTCCATGTCGATGGTGACATCGTGGTCGTCAACAAACCAGCAGGAGTGGTCGTACACCCGGGTTCTGGACAGCGCAGCGGAACCCTCGTCAACGGACTCATCTCAGCCTACCCCGACATCATCGGGGTCGGCCAGGAAGGACGATGGGGGATCGTGCACAGGCTCGACCGCGACACGTCGGGTCTCCTTGTCGTCGCTCGCTCGCACATCGCCTATCAACGGCTTGTCGACATGATGAAGGCACGTGAGGTCTCACGGCGATATCTCGCGGTTGTCCTGGGAGAATTCACAAATACGGTCGGAACGATCGATGCTCCGATCGGCCGCGACCCCCAGAACCCGACCCGTATGTATCTGACTCGCGCAGGTCGGCCTGCGCGCACGCACTACCGTCGAATCTCCACGTGGCCACCGAGAGATTGCAGCCTTCTCTCTGTGAAACTCGAGACAGGCAGAACCCACCAGATCAGGGTTCATATGCGATCGATCGGTCACCCGATCATCGGGGACCGCGTCTATGGGCGGAGGGGTGTTTTCGGGGACCCCGGTCGGCCGTGGCTTCATGCACGGCAGTTGGGCTTCGAGCATCCAAGGACGTCACAGTATCTCGATTTCACGGCGCCGCTTCCCCCGGACCTATCGGATAGTCTTGTGTCGTTGGGCGAGCCAGCAAATGGAGAGATCGTCGATATCAACGGGGAGTCATTGTGACGGTGCACTACGAGCGGCTTTCGAACCTGGACGCGTCCTTTCTCGCGCTCGAGACCCGAACCACACACATGCATGTCGGTGCCGTTGCACTCTTTTCGACAGGCCCTTCGACCGGTGACGAGGGTGTCGATATCGAAACGATTCGCGCGCTGATCTTGTCCCGACTCGATCTCATCCCTCGGTATCGACAGCGTCTTTTGAACGTGCCGCTCGAGGGGTCGCCGGTATGGGTTGATGATGAGCATTTCCACCTCGACTACCACGTGAGACACATCGCCCTGCCCCACCCCGGATCGACAGATCAGTTGAAAGACCTCGCGGGTCGATTGATGTCCCAGCAGCTCGATAGGTCGAAACCTCTGTGGGAGCTGTACATCGTCGAGGGCTTGGACGACGGGGGATTCGCCCTCATCGCCAAGATCCATCACTGCATGATCGATGGCGTTTCGGGTATCGACCTGATGGCCGTTCTGCTTGATTTCACGCCCGAATTCGAGACAGCCGAACCGAAGGCGTGGTCAGCGAGGCCAGCACCCAACGGAACCGAGCTTGCTGTTCGCGAGATGTCACGATCGATCTCTTCGTTGGTGGCAGGTATTCTGAGGGTCCCGTCCGAGATCGGCGTATGGACGGCCAATTTGTCGGACAGGGCAAAGGCTGCGAGTGCTTCGCTTTCGTCTGGGTGGTTGACCCAGACGGGGAAGACGAGCCTCAACGGTTCGATCGGCGGTTCCCGCTCCTTCGATTGGCTCCAGATGCCCCTTGGAGACATCAAGAAGATCAAGAATGCTCATGGCGTCACCGTGAACGATGTCATGCTCGCGATCGTCTCAGGTGCCGTTCGGGAGTACTTCATCCAGATAGCGGGCGCAACGGCTGAAGAACTGGCCGAGATCGAGTTCCGGATCATGGCCCCCGTCTCCGTACGATCCAAGGACGAATCCGGCACGCTGGGGAACAAGGTCGCCATGTGGTTGCTGGAACTGCCCGTCGGGGAGTCCGAGCCGGCCGAACGCGTACGGATGATCAGCATGGAGACCAAGAACCTCAAGGAGACCGACCAGGCCCTCGGGGCATCAACGCTCGTTGAGGTCTCGACCGGCGCTCCCGCCACGCTCGTCTCCCTTGCCGCAAGGCTGGCTGGCAGGGCGAGGCCATTCAACATGACTGTTACGAACGTTCCCGGTCCACAATTCCCCCTCTACATGGCAGGCTCAAAGATGCGTGCCACCTATCCGCTCGTGCCCCTGTGGCAGAGTCATGGTGCGGGGATCGCGATGTTCTCGGTGAACGGGATGATCGACATCGGAATCAACATGGACAGTGACCTCATCGAGGATCGGACATGTCTCGCTCGATGTATGGAATTGGCCTTCGAGGAGCTCAAGGACACGAAGCCGCCGGCCAGGAAGAAAGCCAGGAAAAGGCCCCCAATGGGTTCGTGAGCGTGTCTCTGCGGGGTTTTGGCGTGTCCTGCGGGAACATA
>JAUVQC010000105.1 GCA_030598305.1 Actinomycetes bacterium | reverse complement strand
GCGGAATCGCGCTCCAGGCCGACAGGGTCGGAATCGACGGGAATGAGGCCAGGGTCATCTACTCGTTCCTGTTCGCGGGGAACGCGGCATACTCGGATCTCGAGGGTGATGCCCTGCTGACTGAAGAGGGTTGGCAGATCAGCAGAGAGTTTTTCTGTCAGATCATGACATTGGCCCGGGTCGGCTGTCCGTGAAGCGGGTCATCGCTATCTCGGTGGTCGAGTGATCTCGGTTCTCTCGCCCCAGCGCGCGGTCGCTGCAAAGACCGAGTAGAGCCATGGCCTCTGGACGCTGCACGCACCATCGGTTGATGACCCTCGTGATTGGTGCGACTCTCGCAGTCGCCGCATGCACTCCGGCCAACACGGCATCGGAACCAGCACAGTCGTTCACGTCCAGCTCTGTCGCTCAAACGACTACCTCTACGGACCTTGGAGAAAGTGTGTTCGTCGGGGCGGACGGCGTGGCAACGACTGTGACAGACACATCAAGGATTGTGTCGCTCACGGGAGACATCACGGAGATCATCTTCGAACTCGGCCTTGGCGACAGCGTGGTAGCCGTCGACATAACCACGACCTACCCGCCCGAAGCGAACGAACTCAGGCGATCCGGCAACAGCGTCGGATTCGGGCAGGCTCTGGCGGCCGAATCGGTACTTCGTTACGAGCCGACCCTCGTGCTTGGTGACGAGTCGATCCAACCGACCGAGACCATTGAGCAACTGCGCAACGCTGGTGTGCCTGTCATCATCCTCAAGTATCAGACCTCACTTCCCGGTGTCGAGGAGAAGATCATGCAGGTCGCAGACATACTCGGAGTGCTCCAAGCAGGACAGGAGTTGTCGGCGCGAGTCATGTCTCAAGTTGCCGTTGCACAGGACCGCGCAGCACAAGCCCTCGAACAGCCGCGCGTCGCCTATCTCTATACGCGCGGTCCCTCTCTGCTCCTCCTCTTCGGAACGGGCATACCGACCCAGGCCATGATCGAAGGTGCCGGAGCGATCGATGTTGGCGCTGCACTCGGAGAAGGTGCCATACCGCTTACACCCGAGGCTCTCATTTCGGCCATGCCTGATGTCATCGTCCTACCGGAGTCAGGTATCGAAGGACTCGGGGGTATCGATGCCCTTCTCGAGATCCCGGGGATCGCTGAGACACCGGCCGGTCAGAACAGGGCGTTCCTCGCGTATGACGAGGCGTACTTCTTCAATCTGGGCCCCCGCGTGGGGGTGGCTCTGGGCGAATTCGTGGACGACCTCTATCCGGGCCTTGCCGATTGACAGACGAATCCTGGTTCAAGTCAGCCGACCCACACTCCGTCCGCAGGGCTTGGTTCTGGCCGCTTGCGGTGGCTATCACCCTTGGAGCCGCATTCGTTTCACTCGCGCTGGGCGCGGTGGACATACCGAGTTCTGATGTGGTCTCCGTTCTGTTCGCCAAGATCGGCTTCGGTGACGCCCCGGCGCAGTCCGAGTCCGTGGTGTGGGGTATTCGTATGCCACGCGTCCTGCTCGGCTTCCTCGTGGGTGCGACGCTCGGTTTGGTCGGTGCAGTCCTCCAAGGCCTGCTCAGAAACGATTTGGCGGATCCACAGCTCCTCGGTATCGGCCCTGGCGCTGCGATCGGCGCTGCGATCGGCGCCGTGGGAGGTGGTGTGCGCGGCGCGATTGCAGGTGGAGTTGTGGCTGGAATCGCCACATCGTTCGTACTTCGTCGACTCGTACGCCGAAGCTCCATCGACCCGACGCGCATCATCCTGTCTGGGGTGGCTCTCGGGGCCATGTTGAGCGCCTTTGTGGGCTTTGTCGTGTTCGGGGCTGACCGATCCGTTGTGCCACCCATCGAGTTCTGGCTTCTGGGGAGTATCTCTGGCGCAACGTGGCGATCGTTCGGAACAGCAGCGATTCTCCTCGTCATCACAATCGGAGGACTTCTCACTGCAGCTCGTAACCTTGATCTTCTTGGACTTGGCGAAGCCGAAGCCCGTCATCTCGGCGTCGACACCGACCTTGTGACGACGGGTGTCTTGATTGGATGTGGTGCTGCGGTGGGTGTAACGGTTGGCGTCGCCGGAGTCGTCGCCTTCGTTGGACTCCTTGTTCCGTTCCTGATGCGACCGATTGTTGGTCCCAAGCACCGGCACCTGCTTGTTGCATCGATGCTCGGCGGCGGGATCTTCGTGGTTCTTGCGGATCTCCTTGCCCGCACGGTTCTATCGCCTGTCGAGATCCCGGTGGGGTTGATCACGGCTGTGGTCGGCGGCCCTGTGTTCCTGTGGTTGTTGTCACGCAAGGACACGCACGATGCCTGATCCGATTCTCATCGCAGAGAACGTCACGTATCAGGTCGGTGACGTCACGCTGGTCGACAATGCCGATCTGATCGGTCACCCCGGGGAAGTGATCGCCGTTCTCGGCCCGAATGGTGCAGGGAAGACGACGTTGTTGCGTCTTCTCGCTGGTGACGTTCTGCCAGATGCAGGGAGTATCACCGTCAACGAGATCAATACGCGTTCAGCAGTGCCTCTTGAACTTGCAAGGGTTCGATCCGTGATGCGCCAGGGAGGGGCCAGCGACATTCCGTTCACGGCGCTTGCGGTGGTGGAGATGGGTCGACATCCGCACCGAACCGACGACGACGCATCGCTTGAATCGGATCGCGCTGCCATTCGGTCCGCCATGGATCGAACCGACACTTCCCATCTCGCTGGCCGCATCTTCGCAACCCTCAGTGGGGGAGAACAAACCCGAGTTGTCATGGCGCGCGTCTTTGCTCAGGCCGCACCGCTCGTACTTCTGGATGAACCAACGACCGCTCTGGACGTGGCACATCAGGAGCGCGTGCTGAACGAGATGAGGCAGCTCGCTTCGGAGAAGGCATGCGTCGTTGCTGTCCTGCACGACTTGAATGCTGCAGCCTTCCACGCGGATCGAATCGTGATGATGGATGAGGGGATTGTGAGGGCCGAGGGGTCTCCTGCTGAAGTCCTGCGTGCGGAGCTACTCAGCGACGTGTACAACCAGTCGATGACTGTTGTGGAGCACCCGACCCGGGGCTGCCCTCTCGTCCTGATCGCCGATAACACCCGATAGGGCCCTTGGACCCAACCAGACTGCTCTCCCGTATCGCATACCTCGTCACGAACCGATGTGGTCAGGCGGACCCATGTGCGTGAGAGTCTCGCGTCGGCACGATCATCCAGATGAGGGGAAGCCCCATGATCATTACTGCCGCAGCGATGTACATCGAGGTCGACAGGCCGAATGCGTCGCCCGCCACCCCGTAGACAATCGCAGCGACTGACCGGATCGCGAAGTTCATCGACAGGTAGACGCCGTTCGCGAGTGCCCTGCTCTGGGGGAATCGCTCCTGTACCAATGCCATGAGGACCGGAGGCACCGCCAGCAGTGAGAAGCCGATGACAGGGAGGAACGCGACCTGCACCCATCCGTCAGCCGCGAGAAACGCCACGAGTGCAACCGGGGCGACGACCTGCCCGAAGATCATGACCGCGCGCCGACCGACATGGTCACTGATCCAACCGCCGGCGAATGCGCCTGCGATCCCGGCGGCTTCGACGATGGAGAGCGCGGCGCCCGCGAGCCAGAGGCTCGCACCCTGCTCGGTGAGATAGAGGGGGAGGAAGATCGTGGTGGCCATGATCATCATGCTGCGCAACGCCACGAGCGCTCCAAGAAGGATCATGATCGAGCGCATCGCCCGTACAGCGGTGCGCCACGGCACCTGCTCTCCGTCGTCGCGGGTCCGCAATGGGACATCACGAAGTCGGAAGTAGAGGAATACTGAGGTCGCGACGGCGGCGAGCGACAGGTATGCCATCGACCGCATCGACATGAACGCAAGGGCGCTCACAACGACGAGAGGACCGAGCGTCCGACCCAACTCGCCACCCACCATCCAGAAGCCCATCCCTCTCCCAAGCCGATTCCCCGACAGGTATCCGATTGCGACTGGAGCTGTTGCATGGAACGCCGCAACGCTGACTCCAGCGACCAAGAGGAGCAGTGCGAGTGCAAGGTAGCCGGGCGCCCACCCCAGAAAGCTCATCGCGGTTCCTGTGACGCCGGGACCAAGGATGACTATCCACCGGAGGGTCGTCCTGTCAGCGAGATGCCCGATGATCGGCTGCAGGAGCGAGGGAAGTTGCAGGAAGGCTGCAAGCGCTCCCGCTGCGGTGTTGGAGAGGGAGAGGGTCTGAACGAAGTGCGGAAGGAGTGGGGGCAGAAACGCCGTGAACGTGTCGTGGACGGCATGCCCGCCGGCAATGGTTGCAACGCGACCGGTCTGGAATCCCTCTGTGCGGTTCGGATCCTCAGTGACGATCGGGTCAATCTCGGTCATGGCACGAGCCTCTCTTCGTCATCCCAGGATGATGTCACATCCCGTCGGCGTCCCATCCGGAAGGTATCGTGGCGAGGTGTTCGACTCCCCACCGATCGAAGATGTATTGGATCACTGCCGCGCTGTGTTTCCTGAGTGGCGTTCACTGTCCATCGAGGACTTCGAGTGGCACGATCCGAAGGGGTTCTCTTCTTTCACCATGGCGATCAGATGTCTGTCTGACGTCGATCCGCCCGCCGTGCTGTATCGAGGCCTGGAGGGTAAGGAGAACGCCATCCTTGACTCCGGGACAGAGAAGGATGTCTTCCTGTTGCTCGGTGATCACCGTATCGCTGCTCGGTGTCTCCACTATGACGATGTGTGCAGGATTGAGGAGTTCTACGACGGTCGTACGCTCACACGGCACGATCTCAGCGATGGGAACGTCCTGAAAGGGATCGCATCTGAGCTGTACCGATTCCACCAATTGGAGCCCGATGGGCTAGCGACGAGCCCGTTCTTCGAGCTTCTGCACGACAAGTGGGGACCGCTTGCCCGAGTGATCCTCGATGACCAGCGGCACGTCTTCCCACCAGATGAGCAGGCGATGTGCGATGACCTTGTCGAGATTCTCAGTGAAGAGACGGCAGCAAAGGTGCAGCGCTGCCTGCCCATGAGCCCACTTGCGTTCTGTCACAACGACACATATCACGGCAATGTCATGCTGCTCACCAACGGCGACGTCAAGCTGTTGGATTTTGAGTTCTCCTGCCTGAACCACCCGGCCTTTGACTTCGCAAACCTCTTCGCCGAGACCGTCATGCGGCATGGACAGACCGATCCACCCCACTTCTCGATCGCTGAGCCCGACTACACGGGAGACGACATCGAGGTTCTCGTCGGCCACTATTTGGACTGTGGCAGCCTCACGGGTGATGCTCGCGAGAACGAACTTGATCGTCTGACAACAGAGACCGAGGACATGATCATGCTCTCGGACTACATGTACGCCATGGCGGCGATTCCACTTGCGGTCAATCCGATGCAGAGGATCCGGTTCATCCCATATGCCAACACTCGTTGGAAGAAGTTCCTGGCCCACTATGAGGAGCGGTTCGAACACGCTCCATGATGGGTGTTTCCGCCCTCCAAGTAGACT
>JAUVQC010000076.1 GCA_030598305.1 Actinomycetes bacterium | reverse complement strand
CATTCCCTTGCGGTGGTTATCAACGACCTTGAGACAAAGGAGAACGGTGTGATGCACATCGACGCGACGGCATATGTCGAGCGTGAGTCCCAGAAGGGAATGGTCATCGGGAAGGGTGGGAGGCTCGTCCGCGATGTCGGCACGGAGGCCAGGGTCGATCTTGAGAAACTATTCGGTACGAAGGTGTACCTCGACCTCAACGTGAAGGTCGAGAAGGATTGGCAGACCAAGGATGAACTGCTCGACCGTCTGGGTTTCTGAACTGCGTCAGAGGAACGAGTCGAAGCGGACGGCGAGGTCGAGATCCTTGCTGGTGAGAGCGCCTTGAGAGTGCGTCGAGAGTGTGCACGTCACCTTGTTCCATCTGATGTCGATGTCGGGATGATGGTCAGCCACTTCTGAGGCAAGCCCGAGCCTCACCACGAATCCGAGCGCTTCGTTGAAGTCGCCGAGGACGAACGTCCTGGTGATCGACTCACCGTTGCGGGTCCATGCGTCATGCTCCGTGAGAAACGAGTCGATCTGGTTCGCGGAGATGTCGGTGGGCATGGCGTCACAATAGACCGCTGGCAGACGTCCATGTTTCGTGTTCTGTGTCCTAGTGTCCTGTTCCATGGCTATCCGCAACGACCAAGGAATTGTGCTTCGCGGCTACCCGTTCGGGGAGTCACATCGAGTTGTTGTGCTCGTGAGTCCGAACCATGGGAAGCTCCGCACCGTTGCCAAAGGCGTGCGCAAGACGAAGAGCCGTTTCGGGGGAAGACTCGAGCCGTTCACGCATGTCGACATCATCCTGTACGAGGGTAGGAACCTCGACACGATCACCCAGGTTTCGACGATCAATGCCTTTGGGGAGCTGCGCAACCACCTTGACAGGGTGCTTGCAGCCTCGACGATGGTCGAGGTTGTCGATGCTGTCGTCCAAGAGGATGAGCCGTCACTTCGAATGTTCCTGCTCCTGCAGCGTGGTCTCACGGTGCTGGACCACCGCGCCCCTCACCTCGATCTTGTGACCTCGTTCCTTCTGAAGGCCGCAGACGTCATCGGTGTTGCTCCTGCGCTCGACTCGTGCGCAGGTTGTGGGACACGGGAAGATCTCCGCCGGTTCAGCTTCGCCGCAGGTGGGTCGCTCTGTGAGTCGTGCCGTACTCCCGGCGCTTATGCACTGCGCGAGGGATTGGTCCCCTACATGGCCGCCGTCGCGGCAGCTGAATTCCACATGCTCCCGGACGCCGACGAGTCGATGTCCCGTGAGGCTCTCGGTGTGACCAGACGTTTCATGGAGTACCACCTGGAGCGGCAACTCGAGAGCTTGGTGATGCTCAATGGCTGACAAGATCTCCGTTGAGGTTGACCGTGACGCGATCCCCAAACATGTCGGGATCATCATGGACGGCAACGGGCGATGGGCCAACCAGCGCGGGCTCCACCGTACCCAGGGACATGCTGCTGGCGAGCCGGCACTTTTCGACGTCGTATACGGAGCCTTGGAGCTTGGCATCGAGTGGTTGACCGTCTACACGTTCTCGACCGAGAACTGGGACAGGGACGAGTACGAGGTGTCGTTCCTCATGCAGTTCAACGTTGATCTGCTCGAGAGGCGGCGTGACGAACTCAACGAACTTGGCGTGCGTGTCATCTTCATGGGTGATGTCGACGATCACCGTGTGCCCCAGGAGTTGCGGGACCGGATCCGGTCCGCAGAGGAACTCACAGCGGACAACACCACCATGACGATGGTGTTTGCGTTCAACTACGGGGGGAGAGTCGAGATCATCGATGCGATCAGGCGTGTTGCTGCGGATCTCCTTTCGGGTGTTCTGCGTCCCGGAGAGATTGACGAGCAGATCGTGAAGGACCACCTCTACATACCTGAGATGCCCGATCCGGACCTCGTCATCCGCACGAGTGGGGAGCAGAGGACGTCGAACTTCCTGTTGTGGGAGGCGGCGTACAGCGAGTACGTGTTCACGCCGGTGCTCTGGCCGGACTTCGATAGGGACGAATTGGCCCGCTGCATCGCGCAGTACCAGGAGAGGGACCGCCGTTTCGGCGGAGCTATTGATGAATCGTTCACCGAGCCTCCCGGTTAGCATCAACGTGCCCGCAGGGGCACGCCTACCCACAGAACGTCACCGACAGCCAGGACCCGTGATGCCAGCCGATTTCGACACGATCGTCAACCTCGCGAAGAAGCGTGGGTTCGTCTTCCAATCGTCAGAGATATACGGCGGTCTCCGTTCGGCATACGACTATGGGCCGCTCGGCACAGAACTGCTGCGCAACGTCAAGGAACAGTGGTGGCGTTCGATGGTCCGGATGCGTGACGATGTCGTGGGCATCGATTCTGCGGTCCTGCAGTCACCACAGGTGTGGGAGGCGAGCGGTCACCTCGCATCATTCTCTGACCCACTCGTCGAATGCACGAACTGCAACAGCCGTCACCGCCTCGACAAGCTCGACAAACCGGATCAATGCCCAACGTGTGGCAAGTCAGGTACGTTCACTGAACCCAAAGAGTTCAACCTCATGTTCAAGACGCACATGGGTCCCGTCGAGTCCGCTGACAACGCCGTGTATCTGCGTCCCGAGACCGCCCAGGGCATCTTCATCAACTTCGAGAACGTACGTCGCACGGCACGGATGAAGCTGCCCTTCGGCATCGCGCAGATCGGGAAATCCTTTCGCAACGAGATCACACCGGGCCAATTCGTGTTCAGGACCCGTGAGTTCGAGCAGATGGAGATGGAGTACTTCGTTCACCCCGATGATGCCGCCGATGCGTTTCAGCAGTGGCTTGAGATCCGCCACAACTGGTATCTCGATCTCGGTATGACCCCGGAGAACCTCAGGTTGCGTGAGCATGAACCCGACGAACTCGCTCACTATGCGGCAGCGACCTTCGACGTCGAGTATCTCTTCCCATGGGGGTGGGACGAACTCGAGGGTGTTGCGAACCGCACGGATTTCGACCTCAAGGCGCACATCGAACATTCGGGTGAGGATCTCACCTACTTCGACCAGGAGGCGGACGAGAGGTTCGTGCCGTATGTGATCGAGCCTGCTGGTGGAGCGACCCGGACTACGTTTGCGTTCCTCATCGACGCCTACACGGAGGAAGAGGTGCGTGGGGAAGAACGCGTCGTGCTGAAGCTGGATCCGAGACTCGCTCCCATCAAAGTGGCAGTGTTGCCGCTATCCAAGAAACCGGATCTCGTCGAGACGACCCAGAAGGTTGCTGACCTGTTGCGTGACAAGTGGCAGATCGAGGTGGACCTCACCCAATCGATCGGTCGCCGTTATCGGAGACAGGACGAGATCGGGACCCCGTGCTGTGTCACCGTTGACTTCGATTCACTCGACGACAACCAGGTGACGGTCCGTGACCGCGACACCATGTCCCAGGACAGGATCCCCGTCGAGAGTCTCGTCGCCTACCTCACCGACCACCTCCCCAACTAACCCCCGATCTCAACCCAGGGTTCGCGGACCGGTATGTGCCGCAGTGGGCCCACAGAACGGGGGCTCAGACCGGCGGTACTCGTCCTTCGAAGTAGGTCGAAAGCACGACGAGCGTGCGAGTCCGGCCGGGCGCATGTCCACGGATCTCCTCGAGGAGTTCGCCGAGATGCTCTGAGGATCGAGCCCGCACGGTCATGAGGAGATCGAACTCGCCCGTGACGGCGAAGCAGTTCTGGACGAAGGGGATGGCGCTGAGTTCCTCGGCGATGGCCGCCAGCGGTTCGCTGCTTGGCGATTCCAGCGATATCACAGCGGTGACCGGGAGTCCGACGGCCTCCCAATCGACCCGCACCCTGGTGCCGATGATGATCCCTCGGTCGGTGAGCCGTTTCACCCTTTGGTGCACCGTGGTGGTTGCTACGCCACAGTCCTCTGCGATTCGGCTGTAGGGGGTTCGACCATCTTCGGTGAGTACGGCGATGATTTTACGGTCAAGCTCGTCCATGTGCGTAATTATTACATGATATTGCGGGAATGTACATACACTTTCCAGTGTTGAACCAATAGACAAGCCGATACAAAGGCACAGAAAGAGGACGGCAGCAAATGCACCCCGATACAGCCATTCAGATGGTCAGGTCGCGAATGTGCGCCGCAGCGGCGATGCAGGCGCAGAAGACCAAGAAGTAACACTCCACAAGATCTCCTCCAAGAGCGCACAAGGGCACCGCGTCAGCGGTGCCCTTCTCGCGAGATGGCTGTATCGTCGCGGCGTGGCCTATTCACGGGATGACATTGACCTCGTTCGTGAGAAAACCGACCTTGTCGAACTCGCTGCTGAGGTGACGAAAGTGAAGCGCTCCGGGCGCTCCACTATGGCCGTGTGTCCCTTTCACTCAGAGAAGACACCGTCTCTCTCCATCGACGGTGCACGGGGCCTCTACCACTGTTTCGGATGCGGGAAGAGCGGAGACGTCTTCAAATGGGTGCAGGAGACCCAGGCGGTCGACTTCACTGGTGCACTGGAACTGCTCGCACGTCGCGCGGGTGTGACACTCACGATCGACCCTGAGGCAGCAAAGCGCCGGAGCCAGCGGGAACGTCTCGTCGAAGCAACGTCCATCGCCGTTGAGTTCTATACGGACAGGCTCAAGTCCTCTGCCGACGCCGGATCGGCTCGAAGCTATCTGCGTTCCCGTGGATATGACGGTGATGTGGTCGAACAGTTCTCCCTTGGGTTCTCACCCGAGGGCTGGGAGGAGCTCGTACGCCACCTGAGGGACCGCGGTATCAGGGATGACACCATGCAGAAGGCGGGGTTGGCCAGCGGCACTCGCAAGGGTGGTGTCGTCGATCGGTTCCGTGGCCGAGTCATGTTTCCGATATTCGACCTAAGGGGTGACCCGGTCGGTTTCGGTGCGCGCATCCTCGACGGTGACGGCCCCAAGTACCTCAACACGCCCGAGACAGCGATCTATCACAAGTCGCGGTTGCTCTACGGCCTCAACTGGGCGAAGTCGGACATCGTACGGCGCGACACATCTGTGGTTGTCGAGGGATATACCGATGTCATCGCGATGCACCGGGCCGATATGCCGATCGCCGTTGCGACCTGTGGCACCGCGCTCGGTGAGGATCATCTCGATCTGCTGCGCCGGTTCTCCGAGCGTGTCGTGCTCGCGTTCGATGCAGATGAGGCGGGTGCAGGAGCGGCCCTTCGCGGGTTCGAACGCTCTGTCCCTGGTGATCTCGATCTTCGTGTTGCGGTCCTTCCTGAGGGCAAGGATCCGGCGGATGTTGTAGCGGACGGCAATGCAGATGCTCTTCAGAGTGCGGTCACGGATTCGGTGCCGCTGCTCCAGGTCCGGATCGATGCCGAACTCGGCCGATTCGATCTCGATGAACCAGAGGCACGCGCCAAGGCAGTAAAGGCGGCCGCAGGTGTCATCGCCCTCCACCCGGACGCCATCACGAGGCACGAGTATGCCAACGGCGTATCGCGCAAGACGGGGGTTGAGTCGAAGTTCGTCGAAGCGGCGATATCCGATGCCCGCCGTCGGTCGAGATCGTCGCGTGCTGAGGCGTCCCGGGGTGAAGATGGTTCCGAACCGATCGAGCACACAGCTTCGTACAAGGTCGAGCTCGAGCTACTCCGAGCGATGTTGTCGAACGACGAACGATTGGCGTCGCTCGACATCGACGAGGCGATGTTCACGGATCCGGAGACATCTGCAGCCTTTCCTACGGTGGAGTCGATCATCAACGGAATTGAGCCGGGCGCTACGCCAGACCTCGGCGCTGCGATCGGCTCGGACGATGCTCCGCACTCCGGCGTGCTTCGGCGCCTTGCAATGGATGAGCGGCCAGTCAGTGACCCCATCGAGCTCGTGGCCAAGCTCGATGTGTTCCGGATCGATGGGGAGATCGCACGGATCACGAGAACTCTCCAGACCGTCGATAGTGACGCCGATGAACAGGGGTATTCGGAATTACTCAATCGCTTGGTAGCGTTGGAGCAGGAGAAACGGACGAAGAGGGTCGTTGAATGAGTGATGTAGTCGCGGAAGTCATTGAGCTGCTGTGCGATCGGTGTCGCCAGCGAGGCTTCATCATGGTCGGAGAGATCCAACAGGAGCTTGAGGATGCAAAGGCTCCTGCCGATTCCTTCGAACTCGTGACTCAGAAGCTGATGGAAGCGGGCATGGACGTCCGGGAGGAGTCAGAGGACGCCCTCTTTGACACGGCCATGAGTAACGACGAACTCGTGCACGTGTCCGATCCGGTCAGGATGTATCTCCAGGAGATCGGCCGCTATCCGCTGCTCACAACTCAGCAAGAGGTAGAGCTTTCGATGCAGGTCGAAGCCGGGGTGAAGGCCGAGGAGCGCCTGGATTCGAACGCGACCTACACAACGGCCGAACGCGTGATCCTCGAACGACAGGCTCGCAAGGCCGATCGTGCCCGGAAGCGTGTTGTCGAATCCAATTTGCGTCTTGTCGTTTCGATCGCAAAGAAGTACGTCGGTCGTGGAATGGGCCTTCTCGATCTGATCCAGGAGGGAAATCTCGGACTCATCCGCGCGGTCGAGAAGTTCGACT
>JAUVQC010000153.1 GCA_030598305.1 Actinomycetes bacterium | reverse complement strand
TAGCGGATGTCGCAGAAGCCGCAGGAGTCTCCGAGTCGACCGCCCAGGGCTGGGTGCAGGCCGCACACCAACAGGCCTAGGCCCATGTACATCACGTCTCCTGAGGCCCTGGGAGACCTGTTCGAGGGCGAACCGCGCTACCGCACCGACCAGCTGGTCGAATGGCTCTACGAGCACCCCGTCATGGCAGCAGAGGACATGCTGAATCTTCCAAAGTCGATGCGGGCCCAGATCGCCGAGCGGCACTGGCCGTTCGTACTCGACATGGAGCAGTCAGCAGACAACGGCCTCACGAAGAAGTGGCTGTTGCGGTGCACCGACGGGTCAGCGATCGAGGCAGTCCTCATGGGATACCCCACACGGACAACACTATGTATCTCTTCCCAGGTCGGATGCGCCATGGGATGTACGTTCTGTGCCACGGGCCAGTTCGGATTCGACCGACACCTCGATGCAGGCGAGATCGTGGCACAGGTTGCCTATGCCAACGCGTACCTCGCCAGGTCCCCGCTGCCTCGATGCCCAGAGCGCGTCACGAACGTCGTCTTCATGGGAATGGGCGAGCCCCTCGCCAACTATGACAACACGATCGAGTCGATCCGCCGCATGACCGACTTGATGGGCATCTCTGCTCGATCGATCACGGTGTCAACCGTTGGGTTCGTCCCCGGGATGCGCAAGCTCATCAACGAACCATGGCCGCTGAGTCTGGCCGTGAGCCTCCACTCCACCATCCCGTCGGAACGGTCGAAGCTCGTTCCGATAAACGACCGGTATCCCATCAACGACGTGATTGCAGCGGCGAAGGACTACTACGACACGAAGGGCCGGAGGGTGAGCCTCGAATGGACGCTCATCGCGGGCGAGAACGATTCGGATGATGAAGCAATCGGGCTTGCCAGGCTTGCAAGAGAGATCCATGCCCACGTGAACGTCATCGCGTTGAACCCCACCCCGATGAGCGATGATCGCCCACCATCCAATGACCATATTCGGAGGTTCCTTGGAACACTCAGGCGCGAGGGGGCAAACGTCACACTGCGCGACACACGGGGTCAGGACATCGACGCCGCGTGCGGCCAACTGAGGTTGCGGTCCGAGACCACGTAGCCCGAGTCGCGTGGATACGCTACGGTCGACCAATGGAGGACCCTGTGCGGCTCGAAACCGGTGACAAAGCACCCACATTCTCTGGAACAGACCAAACGGGAACGGTGCGATCGTCCGACGAGTTCGCCGGCACGAACCTCGTCATCTACTTCTATCCCAAGGCGTTCACACCCGGGTGCACCACCGAGTCCTGCGATTTCCGGGATCGCCACGACGTGTTTGCAGCACATGGCTATCGGATCGTCGGCATATCCCCTGACGCACCAGAGAAGCTGGCCGCGTTCAAAGAGGAGCACGATCTCCCGTTCGACCTCTTGTCGGATCCGGACCACACGATTGCAACAGCATTCGGTGCGTACGGTCTCAAGAAGAACTACGGCAGGGAGTACATGGGCATCATCAGATCCACGTTCCTCATCGATGGGGCCGGGGAGATCGAGTCGGCCTTCTACAACGTCAAGGCAACAGGTCATGCCGAGCGGATCTCGAAGGCGGTCGAGTCGGAGTGAAGGCAGTCAAGACCGCGGTCTTCCCTGTCGCCGGCTTCGGAACACGCTTCCTCCCAGCCACAAAGGCGATGCCCAAAGTCCTCCTTCCGATCGTTGATAGGCCCCTCATCCAGTACGCGGTCGATGAGGCTGTCGCTGCAGGTATCGAGAACCTCGTGTTCGTGACCGGACGCGGAAACAGCGCCATCGAGGACTACTTCGACGTCAGTTTCGAACTCGAAGAAACTCTGAAGGCTCACGGCAAGAATGACCTCGCCACCGAGCTCAGGAGCCTCAGACATGCACCGGGCCAGGTCTCCTATGTGCGTCAGATCGATCCGCTCGGGTTGGGTCACGCTGTGTGGTGCGCCCGCAACATCGTCGGTGACGAGCCATTTGCCGTACTGCTGGCGGACGAACTCATCCTCGCTGAGACACCAGATCTCTCGATGATGCTTGCCGTGCACGCAGAACACGGCGGCAACGTCCTGCTCGTCGACGAGGTCGCTGACGACGAGACCGATCGGTACGGCATCATCACCCCGGGGGTCGCCTCCAACGGTGCCATCGAGGTGGACGGCATCATCGAGAAGCCCACGCTTGGTTCGGCGCCTTCGAACCTTGCCGCCATTGGGAGATACATCCTCGATCCTTCTGTCATGCGAACTCTCGAATCGACGGCGGAAGGAGCAGGTGGTGAGATCCAACTGACAGATGCTCTCGTGACATCCGTCGGAGAGATCCCCTTCCACGCCGTGAAGACCCGTGGCCGCCGATTCGACTGCGGGTCCAAGGGCGGCTTCGTGGACGCGACGATCCATGCAGCTCTTGGTCGCGAGGACCTCCAAGTTGATCTTCAGACGACCATCGACACGTTGGCGTCACCGAAACGAGCGGAGAACCAAAAAGAGAGAGCAGAGAATCAACAGTGACGAAACTCCAACAGCTACACGAGTCCGGCCAGTCCATCTGGTACGACTTCATTCAACGAGACATGCTCACGGGTTCAGGCCTTGAAGAACTCGTTGACTCCGGGATTCGTGGCGTCACCAGTAATCCGTCGATCTTCGAGAAGGCAATCGCTGACACGAACCTGTATGACGAGCAGATCGCATCGCTCGGCGATCTCGGTGCGCCAGACATCTTCGAGACGCTCGCCATAGACGACATCACAGCTGCCGCGGACATCCTGAAGGGTGTCTTTGACGCATCGGATGGTCATGACGGCTACGTCAGCCTCGAGGTATCCCCGGAGCTCGCCCATGACACCTCTGGGACGATCGCCGACGCGATGAGGCTCTGGGACAAGGTCGATAGACCGAACCTGATGGTCAAGGTCCCCGCTACTGCTGCAGGCATCCCCGCGATCGAGGAACTCACTGCAGCAGGACTCAACATCAACGCAACCCTCATGTTCAGCCTGAGTGACTACGAGGCTGTGGCAATGGCGTACATCCAGGGTGCCGAACGTGCATCAGATCCATCGAAACTGGCATCTGTCGCATCGTTCTTCGTGAGCAGGGTCGATGCAGCAACGGACGCTGCGCTCGAGAGAATCGACACCGATCATGCGCTTGAACTTCGCGGTCAGGCGGCGATCGCGAATGCCAAGATCGCGTACAGCAGATACCAGGAGTTGTTCGAAGGTGATCGGTTCAATGCACTTCGATCGGGAGGAGCCCGACCCCAGCGCGTCCTATGGGCATCAACATCCACGAAGAATCCGGACTACAACGACGTGATGTACGTCGAGGAACTCATCGGTCCCAACACGGTCAACACTGCTCCCCCCGCAACCATTGATGCCTTCGTCGATCACGGGGTCGTCAAGGCAGGCTCGCTTCTCTCCGGTATGGATGATGCCGCGACCTTCATCAACTCTCTCCCCGAGGTCGGCGTCAAGTTCGACTTCATCACCGAAAAGCT
>JAUVQC010000069.1 GCA_030598305.1 Actinomycetes bacterium | reverse complement strand
TCGGCACCAACAGAGTCTGCAAGGAACTGCAGATACGGCCATGCTCCCTCGAACTGTTGGGCGACGGCGCGCATCTCATCCACCGCGACGTCGCCAGCGGACACAAGATCTGCGACGAGTTCGAGATCAGCTGGGCCGCAGTACCCGTAAGCATTCGGCGGGAGTGCGAACCGAGCGAACTGGACAGGGCCCGGAATCATTTCGCCTGCACCGCCTCAGGGTCCGATCGACGGAGACCGGCGACGATTGCCAACACGGCACCCGCCGCGACCAGGCCGAGTCCTGCGGCGGACGGAAGCGACCTTCCAAGCACGAGACTGTTCAGAGAAGCCGTGATGATGAAACCGCCCACGAGGACCGCGGTGACATCGATGGCCGGCGCCCTTGCGAGCGCCGCATACCATGTACCCACATAGCCAGCGAGAACGAGACCGGTGAGCAGCACCCAGCCGATCTGATTCCATCCGACATGGTTCATCGCTGGCAACCCACCGCTCGCGATACCCCACACGATGAGTAGCACCGCTCCCCCGGCCATGCGCGCGACCCCAACCGTGAGGGAACTCGTATCGGTCAGCAACTTCTTCGCGATGATCACCTCGACGGACCACAGCAGCGTGGCGCCGAGCATCATCATCTCTCCCAATCCGAAGGTGAAATCGCTGAGTCCTCCAAAGATGAAGAACTGGCCAATGACCAGAAGGGCAATCACTGCGAAATGGATCGGACGGATCTTCTCACGCAGCAATCCAACAGCGAGTATCGCAACCCAGATGATGAGCGTCTTGTGTAGGAACGCCGCCTGGCCACTCGTCGCCCTGGCAAACCCCTCAAAGAAAAGGGCGAATGCTGCACTCCCGCCAACAACGGCAACGGCGACGAGACCAATCCACTGCCTCCCAGACGTAGGACGCGTTAAGCCCTCCCTTGATCTGCGCTTTGTCGCGATGAGCACGACGGTGAGGAGGACGAACGCCGCGATCAAGTTCTTGTACGTCGTGTAGGTGGTCGGCGAGGCGACGCCTTCGTTGACCCAGGCACGGATCCCGTACCCGTTGATGAATACGGCGAATCCACTGATCACCGCCGTCGCGACCGCCAACATGATCCCCTTCTGCCTTCGTGTCATCGTCGACAGCATCGACCGAACCTCCTAATTGGTATGTCCTCATATAATAGCTTAGACTGTTACTAAGGATTTATGAAGAGCAGAAGTGGAGGCCGCATGCCCGCCAAGGTTGTCAGCTTCGAGAAGTTCGGCACACTCATCGGAGCCCTTCAGGAGGCTGGCCACACGGTGGTCGGGCCAACCATCGGAGAGCACTCCATCGTCTATGACGAGATCAGAACGATTGACGACCTCCCCATCGGAATGGGCGAGCTCCAGGAGTCGGGAAGCTACGAACTCACGCAGAGATCAGACAACGCCGTGTTCGGCTACACCGTTGGACCAACGACGTGGAAGAAGTACCTCTTCCCACCGCATGAGACCCTGCTCTCGGTGAAGAAACTCGACGGCACGCTGATCTTCGAGTCGACACCCCCAACGACGACGAAGTTCGCCTTCCTCGGTGTCCGCCCCTGTGAGATCGCTGCGATGCAGATCCAAGACCGCGTCTTCATCAATTCGGATGCGACAGACCCCCATTACGCATCGGCCCGGTCATCCATGTTCACAGTCGCGGTCAACTGCGCTGTTGCAGGAGGTACGTGTTTCTGCGACTCGATGGGCACAGGGCCCCGCGCCGAGAGCGGCTACGACCTCGTCCTCACAGAGGTGATCGACGGCGACAAACACGAATTCGTCATAGAGCCCGGTTCGTCAACCGGTGAAGAACTCCTCGACACGGTCGACGGCAGGCGAGCGGAGGCGTCGGATTTCGCCGCTGTGGATGCGATCGTCTCGGACACGGCTGCCCATATGGGGCGGACCATGGAAACGGATGATGTCTATGACGTTCTCATCTCGAATCTGGAGAGCACCCACTGGGACGACGTCGCGCGACGCTGCCTGAGCTGCACAAGTTGCACGCTCGTATGTCCCACGTGCTTCTGCTCGACAATGGAGGACTTCTCAGACCTCAAGGGAACGGCAAGCCGCCAGCGAACCTGGGATTCGTGCTTCACGATGGAGTTCACGAACCTCCACAAGCACTCCGTGCGATCGACAACGGCTACCCAGTACCGCCAGTGGATCACACACAAACTCGCCTACTGGCAGGACCAGTTCGACACGATCGGATGTGTCGGATGCGGCCGCTGCCTCACATGGTGCCCGGCCGGCATCGACATCACCGAAGAAGTCAAGAAGCTCCGAACACCATCAAAGGCGGTAGCCGTATGAACCTCGGAGACCTACGTGCAACAAGCAACCTGATCGCGCAACTCGATGACGATGAGTTCGAATTCTTCGAGTCTCTTTCGACGGAGATCACACTCGAACCCGATCAGGTGCTGTTCCGCGAGAACGGTGAAGCAAAACGCTTCTTCATCATCGCAAGGGGCATCATCTCTCTCGAAGTAGAGCGCGCCGCCAAGCCCTCCACAACCGTCCAGACCGTGGGCGATGGTGCCCTTCTCGGACTGAGCTGGCGCCTCGAGCCACATCGGTGGATGTGGACCGCGAGAGCCATGACGGAGACTCGGCTTGCCGTGTTCGACGCCGCATTCATGCGGGCGGAATGTGCCCGGGATTCGAGCCTCGACCGGTTGATGTGGGAGGCGGTCGCGAACGAGGCTTCAGCGCGGCTCCAACACACTCGAATCCAATTGCTCGACCTGTATGGGAACGGATGACATGACGCTCACCAAGGATCTGGACATGACGACATCTGTTGACCCGATGCTCCCACGACCGTTCCGTGTCGTCGCGAAACGTGCCGAGACCCATGACACGATGACACTCGACCTCGTAGCTGCGGACGGTGGGGATCCCATCGCCTTCTCACCGGGGCAGTTCACGATGGTGTATGTCCACGGAGTAGGGGAAGTGCCGATTTCCATATCGGGCGACCCCGAACGCCCCGAGATCCTCACGCACACGGTGAGAACTGTCGGTGGTGTGACAAACGCGATCGTCGCCCTCAACCCGGGCGATATCGCGGGAATCAGAGGTCCGTTCGGAGCGGGGTGGCCGAAGACGAAGGACAAGGACCTTCTGGTAATCGCCGGTGGAATCGGACTGGCGCCGGTTCGACCGATGATCTACCACGCCCTGGCGAATCGGGACGAGTACCAGTGCCTCGGACTGGCCTACGGAGCTCGGACACCGAGCGAGGTCCTGTATCGCGACGAGCTGCGGGAGTGGAACGACAGACCCGACATCAACATCGAAGTCACCGTTGACCGCGGCGAGCGTGGTTGGCGAGGATCCGTCGGCGTCGTCACGCCACTTGTTCAGCGGCTCCGCTGCGCAGCTGGCGAGGCCATCGCTGTGATCTGTGGCCCCGAAGTGATGATGAAGATCGTGGCACGGACCCTTGGAGACCGTGGTGTTCTCCAGGAGAACATCTACGTCAGCCTCGAACGGAACATGAAGTGTGGTATCGGATTCTGCGGCCACTGCCAGTTCGGATCGGACTTCCTGTGCAAGGACGGACCCGTTGTGCCGTACATGGCGGTTGCCGAGAGACTGGGGATTGGTTCGATATGACGACCATCACAAAACCAAAACTCGCCGTTTGGAAGTTCGCTTCCTGTGACGGGTGCCAACTGACACTGCTGGATCTGGAGGACGAACTCCTTGACATCGTCGGGGCGATCGATATCGCGTACTTCCCCGAAGCAACCAGCCGCGAGGTCGCGGGGCCCTATGACCTTTCGCTCGTCGAGGGCTCAGTGACCACGGCGCACGACGCTGTTCGTATCAAGGAGATCCGGGCCCAGTCAACGACACTGGTGAGCATCGGTGCGTGTGCAACCGCTGGAGGTGTCCAGGCGCTGAAGAACTTCGCGAATGTCAACGAGTTCATCTCGATCGTGTACGCGAATCCTGACTACATCGACACACTCGGCACCTCCACTGCCATTGAGGACCACGTGATGGTGGACTTCGAGATGCGCGGATGCCCGATCTCGAAACACCAGCTACTCGAGGTCGTCGATGCCTTTCTCCACGGAAGGAGGCCGAATACGCGGAACCAGAGCGTGTGCGTCGAATGCAAGCTTCGCGGGACACAATGCATCATGGTCGCCGGCGGAACACCCTGCATGGGGCCGATAACGCATGCGGGATGCGGTGCCCTCTGCCCGGCATACAACAGAGGGTGCTTCGGATGCTTCGGACCGTCAGCTGACCCGAACATTGACTCGCTACGCGAGATCTGGCACATCCTCGGAGTAAGCGATCCCGAACTCGTGCGAGCACTGCGAACGTTCAATGCCTATTCGCCCGAGTTCAAGGAAGCGAGTGCGAACTATGACACCTGACAACGGCACACGCGAGATCAGCGTCGACTACCTCGCGAGGGTCGAGGGAGAGGGCGCCATGTACCTGAAGCTCGACGGTGACGACATCCTCGATTTGGAGTTCAGCATCTTCGAACCGCCGCGGTTCTACGAGGCATTCCTACGTGGCCGTGCGCATTCCGAGGCCCCCGATATCACATCACGAATCTGTGGTATCTGCCCGATTGCCTATCAGATGACCGCTATCAACGCCATGGAGTTCGCCGCCGGAACCGAGGTTCACCCTCAGATCAGGGCGTTGAGGCGGATGCTGTACGCGGGGGAATGGATCGAGAGCCACTCGTTGCATGTCTACATGCTCCACGCACCTGACTTCCTTGGATATGAGAGCGCCATCGAGCTCGCCGAAGATCTACCTGAGGTCGTTACGAACGCCCTCCGACTCAAGAAGCTGGGCAATACGGTGATGACGCTGCTCGGTGGGCGGGAGATCCATCCGATCAACATGCGTGTCGGTGGCTTCTACCGGACGCCGACACGCAGGGAGCTCGACACGCTCGTCGAAGAGCTCGAGTGGGCGCTGGAAACGTCCGAGGCAACAGTGCGACTCGTGTCCACGTTCGACTTCCCCGCCTTCGAGATGCCGTACGAATTCGTCGCCCTCAGACATCCCGACGAATACCCCATCACGGATGGTCGAATCGTGTCATCGGAGGGTCTCGATATCGATGTGTCGGAGTGGAACGAAAACTTTGAGGAGATCCATGTCGAGCGCTCGAACGCCCTTCACGTGAAGCACCGCGAGCGTGGGACATTCCACGTCGGGCCAATGGCGAGATTCACGCTCAACCATGACAAGCTCACACCCCGCGCTCGTGCAGTAGCAGATGAGGTCGGGCTCGAGAAGGGCGAACGGAATCCGTTCAAGAGCATCATCGTGCGTTCCGTCGAGCTGGTCCTCGCGTGCGAGGAGATCCTGAGGTTGATCGGTGAGTACGAACGACCGCCCGAGCCCTGCATCCAGGTCGAGCCGCGCAACGTGGTCGGCCATGGAGTGAGCGAAGCTCCGAGAGGCCTCCTCTACCACCGCTATGAGATAGACAACGAGGGGCTGATCGCCGATGCCCAGATCGTGCCACCGACGGCGCAGAACCAGCGGAGCATCGAAGCAGACCTGCGCGAGTTCGTACTGCCGAGGACTCAGATGGAGGACGACGCGCTGAAGTGGCAGCTTGAACAGGCGATACGTAACTACGACCCGTGCATCTCGTGTGCCACTCACTTTCTTGACCTGACGATCGATCGGGAGTGATGGGCATGGGCAGAATCATGATCGGAGTTGGGAATCCCGACCGCGGAGACGATGGAGCCGGTGTCGCAGTGGCGGAGAAGCTCACAGGCATGAAGACCCATGTTGTCGACGCCGGAGCGATGGACATCTACGAGCTGTGGACAGACCACGACAGTGTTGTTGTTGTGGACGCCATGCGTTCGGGAGGAGAGCCTGGCACCATCCGCTCTTTCGATGTGGTGTCCACTCCCCTACCGAACGAGACCTTTGCATCCACGCACTCCTTCGGCCCAGCGGCCGGCATCGAGATAGCACGCGCCCTTGGGCGCATGCCAGCGGCTATCGAGGTCATCGGCATAGAGGCGGGCAATCTGACTGTTGGTACCGGGCTCTCGCCTGAGGTTGCCGCGGCAGTGGCAGTCGTTGCTGAGGAGATCCTGAATGCATGAGTCGCGCCTGGCACACGATCTGTTCGAGAAGGCTGCCCTGATCTCGGAAGGCGAACTGGGGCAGAGCATCAGCGTTGTGCGTGTGCAGATCGGAGCGCTCAACCACGCGACACCGACATCGCTTGGAGCAGTGCTCAGGGATCTTTCCTCCGGGTCGACCGTCGCCGACGCCGATTGGAGCATTACGAAGTCCGATGATGAGGCGGCACCGGACGCAATGGATGTTCGCCTCATCTCAGTAACCGTCCGTGAGGATTGACAATGTGCGTTGCCATGCCAGGTCGGGTGATCTCAATCGGTGAGCCGATGCCCGGAGCCGTGTGGGGTGAGGTCACGTTCGAGGACAGGGTGCTTGAGATCAATCTCGTCATGCTCCCCGATGTCGAGGTGGGCGACCACGTGCTCGTGCACTCCGGGTATGCCGTACGCACAGTCCAGCGCTCGGTTCGCGATGATGCTGTCAAGTTCCCGTCGAGCGGAATCGGTCGACCGGAATAGCAAGCCACATCATGCTGATCCAAAGGAACGCCTTGTGCATTGTGGAGTCGGTGCCGATACACAGCGGAGACCCATGACACGGGAGGAACAATGACTCCGGACACGTCAGACAGCTCATCAGGCGGTGGCGCGCTTTGCCGCATCGCGATCGCCTCGACCGCCCTATACACATTGTTCACGATCATCGCCGCGTCAGGTGGATCCGA
>JAUVQC010000140.1 GCA_030598305.1 Actinomycetes bacterium | reverse complement strand
GCGTTGGACCGCAACGGTGGCTCTTGTCGCCCCGTGGGTTCTCCTCTCGCTATCGATCGCGACCAATCCTCAGGCCGCCGAGGCGTTCGGTACAACTGAGGGCATGGTGGTGGTTTTTGGCGGGCTCCTTGCAACGAGTGCAGGGTGGCTCCTTGCCCGCAGAGCCAGCCGGTTGAGCGCAGCACCGAGAATCTTCGTATGACGTGGATAGTGGCCGCAATCGCCGGTGCCGGCGTGTTCATGCTCACTGTCCCAACGAGGACAGCATCGATGGCAGCAGTCCTGGAGCCATATCTTGCTCCTCGTGATGACCGCGAGAAGCAGAGTCGCTGGATGCCGTCGCTCCCCGCTGGCGGACCGGCGGCCGCGATCATCGGTGCGTTCGTTGGTGTCCTCGCTGCACAGGGCGACTTGTTCCTCGCCGGGAGATCGCAGTCATCGACGGCACTCGCTGCGCTGGGTGCTGGCGCAGGTTGGGTGCTGTGGTCGATGCGTGTGACGAATGGTAAGGAACGGCGAGCACGGAGACTCCGATACGAGCTCCCGGTGGTGGCCGATGCCATGTCCCTGCACGTCGTCGCGGGTGAGTCGATCAACGGGGCGATCCGTTCCGTCGTTGATGAAACCGATGGAGTCGCCGCCGAGGAGCTCGCATTGGTCCTCGAACGTCATGAGTCCGGTGCCAGTCTGCCGGAATCGCTCACACTCGCGGGTAGGACAACGGCACACAGCGACGCAGTCCGGTTCTACGAAGCGCTCAGCCATGCCCATACGACCGGTGGCCGCCTCGCTGATGCCCTCGGGGATCTCGCCGTGGACTATCGAGCCGGTCTAGAGCGGGACCTGACCTCAGAGGGTGGCAAGCGAGCGATTGCCACGTACGGGCCGGTCCTCGCGCTCATGGTGCCTACCGCACTGATCTTTCTTATCTACCCGACACTGCTGGGCCTGCGCGCGCTATCCGGTGCGCCGTGAACCACCGATCCCAAGGAGGGATGGAACATGTTCAAGAACGAACGCGGAGCAACCACTGTGGAGTGGCTAGGTCTTGCCACGATCGCGATCCTTGTGATCGCACTTCTGCTGCCACAGGTACGAGGCACGGCCGGGGATATCTGGTCGAACGTCGCCGTCCAGTTCAGCGGCTTTTTCGGTTAGACGCAGGTTCCTACACAATCGAAGGCATCGTGGCCATCGCGGTGTTCTTCCTTTTGATGATGCTGATCGTGCAGCTGGGGTTCCTTGTACTCGCTCGCAACGCAGCAGCAACGTCGGTTGATGCCGCGCTACGCAAGGCGGCCACGACGGACGTGAGCAGCGATGTCATCGGGGCAGGAATCTCGCGCGATGTGCTCGCAGTCGTACCTGGAGCCAGCGGAGTCTCGGTGGTTGTGACCCGCGGAGCGTCATCGGTTCAAGCCCGATTGCAGTTCCGCTGGCTTCCACCGGGTCCCGACCTTCTCCCGATCACGGTGTCGATCGAACGCTCCGCCGTAGCGGTGGTTCCGCCGTGATCAAACAGCGAGGTATCGCTCTGCTCGAGGTCATCGTCATCGGATTCGCTATCGTCCTGATGGTGCTGCCGGTGATCTCGATGGTGGCGAAGCTCACTGAGGCAACCGCTGTCGTTCACGGGGCCGCCCGAGACGGTGCGGTGTGGGTTGCGCGCCACGGCGGCGAGCCACCTCCAATCGATGGCGTCGTGATATCGATCGACCGACTGCACAGCGAGATCGAGGTGACGGCGAGCAGGGATGTAGCGCTGATCGATTTCGGTGGTACCACCATCGTGAGAACGGTCCGCAGTCGGATCGCCGTGAAGGTGAGCGAATACCGGAGCGACCCGTGAGCCACCGGATGATCAGCGAGGAGCAAGGAACAATGCTCCCGATGACCGCAGGACTGGTCTTCGTCTCCTTCGCAATAGTTGCAATCGTCATTGAGCTCTCACTGCTTGGTGCGGCTTACCGCGATGTCGCGACGGTCGCGGATCTTGCCGCAGAGGCCGGAGCCTCCGTCCTGGCCGAGGGGGATGTCTACGACACAGGCCTCGCTCTTGATACCGGTGCAGCTGAAGACGAAGCGCGGAGGATCGGCGGTGTGTGGGGAAGCGGTGACGAAGTCATCGAAGTGACGGTCGACCGTGACCGCATCTGTGTCGAAGTCACCGATCTGTTTCGTCCCCAGACTCTGGTCTTCATCGGTGTTACCGAGTTCGCTGTGAGCGCCACAGGATGTGCCGAGCCAAGAGCGGGGTAGCACCCATCGTGCCGCTCGGTGCCTGTCGGTTGCCAGCTGTCACTATTGTCTGTCCGTGCCAGACGACTCTCTCACACCGCTCATTGAAGGAAGCGACCTCGCAGGTCTCATACGAGCCATCGACGGGATCTGCGCTCGAAGGGATTGGGACGACCTGGTCGATCTGCGTGACCGGTGCAACGAGGCGGTCGAGCGCGGCAAGCAGGTGTGGGCCATCTCGCAATTTGCCGAGTATCGGCTCGCCCTCGAGAGTCCCGCGGATCTCGCAGCGACTGTCATGACCGATGGGAGAGGCCGCTTCGCTCTTGGCCCTCTATGGGAGGTTGCCGCATCGTCCCATACCTGGTCGGAGCTCCGTCCGCATCTGGAATACCAGACGATTCGAGCGCTCGTCGCACACGAACGAGCCATACGCGGCGATCGTGTGGACGAAGCAGATGTGGACCCAGCGATCCTTGAGATACCGGTCACGCTCCAGCCGTGGGAACCGACGTATCCCGTTGCGAAGTACGACTCCGACAGAGCAACATTTCCCGATGACATCTTCGACATCGAGATGGCATGGACTGAACTGGGCGAATCCGTGGACCGCCAGCCAGACGACGACGTGAGCAATGTTCTCCTTGAGCTTGTCAAGCCGTGGTGGGAGGACTCTCTGGGCAAGGCTGAGGTTGTGACCGTTGATGGCAGCATCGAGGACGCGATCCGCTCGCTGGGACCACACCGCGTCCGGATGGCTGATGTTTCGCTTCAAACAGCACTCGAGGCCATGGCATGGGCGGGTGCCAGCGGCGGCGGTCACGGCCGTCGACGTGGTACGCCGATCGGTCGCGCCGGCGCGTGGTGGGTGCTTCTCGAGCTCCTCGGCTACGACGAAGTGCCCGAATACCCAGCACAACTTGGCGATGAGGCAGCTGATCTTCGATGGACGTTGTGGGATCCCGGTGACCGCATCGGGGGATGGAACCTCCATATCGGCATCGAGGACCCACAGGATGGCGCTGCATGGGTACTCAGTGCAGTCGACGCCGTGTAGGGTCGCACCATGTCCCACTCCTTCCAGGTCACGTTTGACGCCATCGATCCCGCCAGACTTGCCGACTTCTGGGGGGAAGCCCTCGGCTACCGGCGCCCTGAGCCGCCGAAGGGGTACGACACTTGGCAGTCGTTCCTCCAGGACAAGGGGATTCCCGAGGAAGAGTGGGATCGAGCGGATGCGTTGATCGATCCGGACGGGGATGGGCCCAGGCTGTACTTCCAGAAGGTGCCCGAAACCAAGACCGTCAAGAACCGTGTTCACCTCGATATCAATATCGCAGACCGCACGACGGACGCAGCGCAGCGCCGGTTGGACATCAACAGGGAGGTCGAACGGGTCGTCGGACTGGGCGCCACGCAACTCGAAGACTTCGACGAGAATGACTCATTTGTGTGGACCGTGATGAGCGATCCCGAGGGCAACGAGTTCTGCATCCACTAGTCAGGGCACGAGAGACTCATCCGGCGGGAACGAACGGCATGACGTCCGATGCCAGCTGCCCGGCGATCTCCAATTGTCTCTCGTAGGAGACGTCTGGGAAGTAGCTTCTTGCGATCCACTCGATGGGCACGCCCGCCTGCTCACGGATGGCGCCGAGTGCGTCGATGATCTCCTGGG
The DNA here is from genome assembly GCA_030598305.1 of Actinomycetes bacterium. The sequence continues at coordinate 334 of JAUVQC010000140.1, read as the reverse complement.
GAGAACCACCGATGATCTGCTCGCCAACACTCTCCGCGTCTGAGGCCGAGATGGCCGGGGGGGTCGCGATCCCTGATCTCGAGGCGGATGCCTCCATGTCGGAGTACTTCCATCGTTGTTCCCATGCACTCGTCAGGATTTCAGCCCGCGGCCCGGGATACATGACTCCGTAGTAGATCCAGCGGAACGACGACGGGTCGCGACCGATTCGTTCCATCTCCTCGACCGCCACCGCGACCTGGTGTACGAAGCCACTGGGCGAGGCATTCGAGAAGAAACCGTCGGCATGACGTGCCGCCCGTCGAACAGCGGCATCGACGCCGCCGCCAACGAT
>JAUVQC010000004.1 GCA_030598305.1 Actinomycetes bacterium | reverse complement strand
TCGAACTCATGACGCGAATAGCGGGGAGGGAGCTCCTTGATCGCGTAGATTCCTTCTGCGTACGCAACGAACACCACCTCATGACGGTGGATGCCAGTCGGCATGTCAACAAGTCTGTCTGTCGTCCACTCGGCAATCGGCTTCGACCAGTCGAGGTCAACGAAGTCGGGGTGGTCCTGGCGGGTGTGGATGCGAGGAGTCTGCTGCATCACGGTGCGGGGTCGGGCGGTTTGATTCTGGAGAGTACCGACAGTCGCTCCTCGATCTCGGAGATCTCCCCAGCGTGGTCGTCCGCCATCCTTCGGTTGATGACCGCGCTATAGGCGCCCGGGTCCGAGAATCCCTTCGTAAGGTGCTTCTCCGCGTATCCCTTGGTGACGAAGAGCGCGTCGATCTCGGCGAGTCGTGAAAGGAGCATCGATATCTCTGCCTCGACCGACAAGGGATGGCGCGCAGATTCGGCGATCCTCTGTGCATCGGCGCGGAGGCGGTCACGTGTGTTGATCAAGTCATCACGGAGTGGATCGTCCTCGCCCAATGCATCGAGTTCGCGCGACAGGACACTGACCTGCCTGAAGATCTCATCGATTGTGGGATTCACGGTTGTCTCCGCACGGCACGCTTGGATGGTGACAGCGTAAACCCCTTGTAGCCGGAGTTGAAGCCGCGCTCCAGCAGCTCTGGGGCGAGCACGTGTTCGTGGACGGATTCGGTGCCAACGTGTGCGATGGAAACCCTTCCGTGAGAGGTTGCAAGGGCTTCGACTGCCGCCCCCGTGCGGGGTGTATCAGTGGTGAACACACAGACCTTCCTGCCTGCGGCGTCCATCCATGCGAGGAGTTCTCCACTCTCGATGGCGACCCGTGCGCCGGCTGTGCGCATCGGTCGACCATCGGTGTCGGGCCACGGCAACACTGATCCGAAGGGATTCGCCGGATCGGTAGCAGCTAGGACGACGAGGCCGGGATCGTCTGACGCCCGGAGCCGGTCTATGGCGCCAGGGACTCCGAATTGCGCGCCACCGAGTCCCTCGATGAAGTATCCCCTTCGGACCTTCCCGACATCCTCGAGGGAGGAGAGGGCGGGGTACATACCGGTGAAGCCTCCGGGAATGCCCTCAGCAAGAACGACATCCCTTGTGATGATCCCGTAGCGGTCAAGCAGAGTGTTGATGGTTGCAAGAGCTCGTTCTTCGGCTGAGGACTCCGTGGTGCGTAGGGATTCGGTGAGGTACCAACGACCAACGGCGTGGGGCGGTGTCACCTTCAGGCGTGTAGTACGCGATGCAGGACGTGCTCGTCGTCTCGCAGTGAATGCGCGTAGGGGAGCAATTGAATCCGACGTCACCGCTCCGGCCCATACGAGGTCCCACAGGGCGTCAGCGACAATGTTTGGGTCACCTCCACCGGCAACCTGATAAAGGTCGGAGAAGAACGAGGCGCCGCGCTGTCCCAGGTGTTTGATGAGTGTCTCGTGCATCGGTCCCTCCGGCAACTCGTCGGGGGGCAAAGGTGCGAGTAGCGAGTACGAATCCCGGAGGTAGAGCGACACCTTCCCATCGCGTGCTCCCAGCGGTTCCCTGCCGATCCACACGATGTCCCCAGCCGAAAGGGCGGCGTCGAGGTCTCGTCCCGGCTCTTCGAGCCGTGCACCGAGGACGCCGGTCTCAAAAATGCTGGCAGGTATCGCGGCGCCCGAGAGTTGGCGGACGGCATCGGGAAGTGACGTCGCCCTGTCCTGGTCGACTCGCTGCCACGCGGGGAGAAAGCGGGCATATCTCGAATGATCGACCGCCTCGACCTGGTTGGCCAGATTCGCCAGGGTACGTCGACGTAGCCGGCGCAACACATCGTTCGACACCCACTCCTGATCCACACCACCGGGTCGGTAGGCGCCGGCTGATACCTTCCCCTCGCGCTCGAGCCTTGCGAGGACCTCGCTCACCGTGGCAACGGGAAGTCCGATTCCACTGGCAGCTTCGCCGTCTGTGAACGGTCCGTGCGTTCGTGCGTATCTCCCGACGACGTCGCCCAAGGGATCTGCAACAGGCTCAAGGAGGTCGGTGGCAACACCCGGTGGCGGTTGGATGCCGATCGTGTCGCGCAACCTGGCAACGTCCTCGACGGCAACGTACCGTTCAATCCCGTTGACGCGGAGCAGGGCCGTTCGGCCTGTTCGTGTCAGCTCATCGAGCCAGTTCGCGGTGCTGCCGGTGTCCTCTGTACGTGCTGTTGCCTCGTCGACAGAGAGGGGGCCGATGTCCCGAAGCATGTCTGCAATGGCGTCGAGCGATCGCGCCTTACGGTCCTCGGAGAGATGCTGGAGGTCAGCCTCGACGGAGTCGATCGCATCAGAGTCGAGCAGTTCGCGGAATTCCGGCTCGCCGAGCAGATCAGCGAGAAGACTTCTGTCGAGGGCGAGTGCCGCCGCCCTTCTCTCGGCGAGTGGCGCGTCGTACTCGTACATGAACGAGGCGATGAAGTCGAACATGAGTGACGAAGCAAAGGGTGACGGTGCGTCCGTGTCGGCTTCCACCACGCGGGTCGTCCGTTTTTGTACGTCGGTGAGGACCCCGCGCAGCGCAGGCAGGTCGAAGTGGTCCTGCATAACTTCACGGTAGGTCTCCAACATGATCGGGAATGAGGCGTAATTCCGTGTCACCTCGAGTAGGTTCGCTGCCTTCCTCCGTTGCAGCCACAGCGGCGTACGAGAGCCGGGCCGCCGCCGGGGGAGTAGTAACGCACGGGCAGCAGCCTCCCTGAACTTGGACGTAAACAGCGCCGAATCTCCGACTTCTGAGATAAGGAGCTCCTCGACATCATTCGGGTCGAGATACACGAGACCGGTGTCGGGAGGAGAATCAGCGTCGGGGAAGCGGAAGAGGATGCCGTCGTCTGACCAGATGGTGTCCACAGGCGAACCGGTCTCGTTGCGGTATCGGTGGCGCACCGCAAGTGCCCACGGGGCGTGAACCCGCCCACCGAACGGCGAAAGCAGCACGATTCTCCAGTCGCCGATCTCGTCCTTGAATCGCTGGATCACGATGGTGCGGTCTGTGGGCAGATGACCGGTAGCTGCCCGCTCCTCTGCCAGATACGAGGCGAGATTTTCAGCTGCCCATCGATCGAGCCTGTAGTCCCGCTCAAGTTCGGCAGCGGCGTCATCGGTCGCGAGAGATCCGATTTCACGTACGAACGCACCGACGGCCCGGCCGAGTTCAACGGGTCTTCCCGGAGCGTCTCCGTGCCAGAACGGCATCTTCGATGCGGGCGCACCGGGGGAGGGCGTAACGATCACACGATCGTGTGTGATCTCATCGATTCGCCAGCTCGTGGAACCAAGGACGAATGTATCGCCCTGCCGTGACTCGTACACCATCTCCTCGTCGAGCTCACCGACACGGCCCCCATCGGGCAGGTGCACGGTATACAGGCCCCGGTCGGGGATCGTCCCTGGATTGGTGACAGCGAGGAGCTTGGCATTCGAACGTGCCGTGACGATGCCAGCGGAGCGATCCCACACGATTCGCGGCTTCAGTTCGGCGAAGTCATCTGATGGGTACCGCCCTGAGAGCATGTCGAGGACTGATTCGAATGTCTGGCGCGTCAGCTGTCGGAACGGATACGCGCTTCGCACCACGTCGAAGCTGTCGTCAACATCGAGGTCTTCTGCTGCAGCCATCGCGACGATTTGTTGGGCGAGTACATCGATGGGGTTCTGAGGAACGGCCGTTGATTCGATGTCACCCGAGTACATCCGATCCACGACCACGGTGGTTTCCAGCAGGTCTCCACGATGCTTCGGAAAGACCTTGGCGACGGACGGAGCTCCTACCTGGTGGCCCGCTCGCCCGACGCGTTGAAGCCCCCTCGCGACTGATGAGGGCGATTCGACCAGCACCACAAGGTCAACGGCTGCCATGTCGATACCGAGTTCGAGTGTCCCGGTGGCGACGACACCCTTCAGTTCACCTCGTTTGAGCCTGTTCTCGATGTCGAGGCGTTTCTCTCGCGATACCGACCCGTGATGCGCCTGGACGATTTCTTCGTCCGCAAGTCGATTCAACTCCGCCGCGAGGCGTTCTGCGAGACCCCTGCTGTTGACGAAGAGGATCGTCGAGGTGTGGTCGTTGACGAGTCCGAGCAGTCGGGGATACACGGCGGGCCAGATCGAACGTTGCGGGGGCAGTTCCTGACCTGTTGCGTCCTGGTCGGGTCGCGTCATGTCCGAGACCGGGACGACGATCTCGATGTCGAGCGTCTTGTCCGACGGAGTGTCGACGATGGTGACTGGCCGTGGTGCCCAATCGTCGCCATCCGGCGTGCCACCACCGAGGAACTGGCTGAGCGTCTCGAGGGGACGCTGGGTCGCGGACAGGCCGATGCGCTGGGGTGGAGTCCGGGTCAGGTCCGTGAGTCTCTCGAGACTGAGTGAGAGATGTGACCCTCGTTTGGTGCCAGCAACGGCGTGGATCTCATCGATGATCACGGTGTCAATCGAGGCCAGTATCTCCCTTGCCTTTGATGTGAGCATCAGATAGAGGCTCTCAGGCGTCGTGATGAGAAGATCAGGCGGGTTCCGGAGCATGGCTTGGCGCTCGGACTGAGGTGTGTCCCCTGTCCTCATCGCCACCGAGAGCACCGGAGGAGCGGTTCCGAGTCGCTTGGCCTCGACCGCGATGCCTGTGAGCGGTGCTCTCAGGTTGCGGTCCACGTCGTAGGCGAGCGCCTTGAGGGGGGAGATGTACAACACACGACACCGTTCGCGGTCAGGAGGTGCCGGAGCATTCGTCAGTCGGTCCAATGCCCACAGGAAAGCGGCGAGGGTCTTGCCTGATCCCGTTGGAGCGTGAACAAGCGTGTGGTCGCCGGCAGCGATTGATTCCCATCCCTCGGTCTGTGCCGCGGTGGGTGCTTCGAAGACAGCGTTGAACCACGCAGCGGTCGCGGGGGAGAAGAGATCGAGTCCGGGCACGCCAGCAGGGTACCCCACGGCTATGACACACATCGGAGAGGCAAACTCTCAACCACTGCTTGAGGGTGGTGCAATCCCTTTGTTTCCATGGACGGACGAAGAGACCCTCGACCATGTGTCGAGGGGCGCCGAAATGACAAAATCGACTTACACATGGAGTTGTGGGTAAGTGGGAATGCCGGAGGCATTCCTTGGGAGTTCCAACGAACACTTCGTGTTCGGTTGGAACTCCAGGGAAGATCGCGTCGTATTCCTTTGCAACTCCGGGGAAGATCGCGTCGTGTTCCTTGGGAACTCCGGGAACGGAATTGTGGCGCTGGCTAGTAGGTGCGGGCGATCTGGAGGGCTTGCTCGGCGTACTCGCCGACGGCTTTGAGTCCTGTCTCCTCGGCGGTCTGGCGCTGTACGACGAGGCGGCACCAATCGCCTGCCATGCCTTTGATCACCTGGTCGGTGTCTTCGGGTCCGAAGCGCCATGCTGCATAGAGTGGACCCATCACCTCCACTCGGATGCCGGACTCTGGGTACTCCGCTCCGGCCTGCTCGAACGAAAAGCGCAACGAGCGCTGGCCGAGAGAGGCAATGTGCCTGAGGCGAGTCGTGTCCTCGAGTGGGTCGTACCACTCCTCGTCCTCGCCGAGATCCTCGGGTGGTCCGTCGAGAGGTACAATGCGGTCGAGCATTGCACACTTGATGTCGAGGCCGTGCGCCCAGGTCTCCATCAGGCGGATGTTGGCGAACGATTCAGCACTCATCTCTCCGTAGAGCCATGGCACGCGGTCGGTGGCCTGCATACGCGACAGTGCGTCGACTACATCGGCCCGGCCGAAGCGCCACCACTCGATGATCTCCTGATGTCGGCGACCGCGACCCTGCTCCACGCCTATCTGGGTCCACTCGTCGATATCCTCGACGTTCTCGCGTTCGATGCGCTTCTTGCCCTCTTCGAGCACCTCCGCAGCAAAACCCTCAACGTAGGCAAGGTGGCTCACCGTGTCCTGGATGGTCCAACCGGCGGCGGGCGTCATCGTTGTCCACTGCCGGGTGGCAAGGGTTTGGAGGAACTGGTCGAGGTGTTGCTGTTCCGCCACCAGGTCTGAAAGAATCTCACGCATGGTGGGATTCTACAGCAGTTGGGTGTGCTGGCGGATGTCGCGCGACTACCCGACGGTGTTGTTCAGCCGGTCGATGAGTGCGCGAAGTCGTCCGTATCCGCGTCGGTCGAAGTCGAACGCGATCCGGGGGAGGGCAATGTTGTCATCATTCTCGACCTCGGCTTGGGTCGCAGGGATGGCCTCGATAGCGCCTGATTGGATGATGTCGGCAAATTCGCTGGATAGTTCGGCGAGGAGTTCGGCACGAATTTCACTCTGAAGTCTGAGAACGAGGAGTCCATCGACGTATCGCTGTGAGTGGTAGACCCGATAGAACCGGACAATCTCGGACACAGCCTCATCGAGGTTGGTCGTGACCTTGTACAGGTTGAGATCTGGCTTCGCGATCATGTGCTGTTCCACGAGAGCGTCACACAACGTCTCCCAGGCGTCCCAGTAGCCCGTCCCTTCTGCCTCGATCATCACGATCGGGTGGATGTCGGACTTCCCTGTCTGGATGAGCGTCAGCAACTCGAACGCCTCGTCGAGCGTTCCAAAACCCCCGGGGAAGAGGGCGAAGGCATCTGACTCCTTGACAAACTGCACCTTGCGGGTGAAGAAGTACTTGAAGTTGATGACCTTCCCTGGCGCGAGGTACTCGTTTGCGCCATTCTCGAAGGGGAGACGGATATTGACGCCGAAACTGTTCTCGGTTCCGGCACCCTTATTCGCGGCCTCCATGATCCCGGGACCTGCTCCTGTGATGACGAGGTAGTCGTGGTCCTCAGCGATGCGGCGGCCGAACTCTTCTGCCATGAGGTAGTTCGGATCGTCGGGATCCGTACGGGCAGAACCGTACACAGCCACCTTCTTGGTGTTCCGGAAGGGCTGAAACACGAGCGAGGAATACCGAAGCTCCTTCATGGCGGTGTTCATCATCCGAACGTCACCTCGGTCTGACTTGTCCATCACGACCTTGAGCGCAGACACGATGATCTCACGTACGAGGTCCGCGTTGGTGGTGAGTCCATCGGTACTCGCCACGACGTCAGCAACGAGCTCGTCGACCTGTGCGTCGATGGACGGATTGTTCATGCGGTATGTCACGGTCTCAGCGTAGTTCGCGCACAGCAAAACCTTCGCCATGTTCTGGCGTCCAACCAACGCCGTGGACGCAAGAACGGTGTGGGTGGACCAACGTGACGTACCATCGGTTGATGTCGGTGGTACGTCGCACGTTCTTGGGAAATGTCGATCTGTTGCAGATGCAGCGGATCGTCTCTGAACGCACGCATGCAATGGGGCCGGGAACGAACCTGCACCCGGGTGATGTCGCCCACCGCATCTACAGCGGTTTGCGCGCGTATGACCTCGCCAAGACAGTGCCTGTCTGGGAGGACGCCCGGGGCATAGCGGCGTTCGGCATCATCTGGCCGAAATATCAAGCCTTCGACGTGGTGTCCCGCGCGGGGCTGGGCACAGATTTGCTCGCGGATGTCGTTGCCGAGATCTCTGAGCTGACCCAGGCGAACGGACGGGTCGAGACCACCGATGTGTCCGGTACCGATCCAGACCTTGTGGCAGTACTGATCGACCTCGGATTCATAAGCCTCGGCGACGAGTACGCCGTTACCGGTCGGAGTCTCTCTGAGTCCGTCGAGGTGCGCCCATCACGATTCTTGCTCCGGTCGGTGTCGAGCGATGACATTGACCAACTCGCAGCCGTCCACTCATCGGCCTTTGGAAGCGCATGGACACCCGAGAGCTATCTGGCCAGGATGCGGCAGCCCGGATACGACCCTGCCGACGAGATCGTGGCTGTCGATGTCGATGGGACGTTTGCCGGGTTCACGATGACTTGGTACGACGAACTCAACAAGGTCGGCTATTTCGAACCTGTGGGGGTCCACGCGGAGTATCACCGGCGAGGTGTCGGGTCCGCTCTTCTCCAAGAGGGCATGGTCCGAATGCAGACAAGGGGAATGACGACGGCAGAGGTTGTGCACGAAATCGATGGACCCACCGGTGGATTCTACCGATCGAACGGCTTTGCCCTGCTCAATACCACCGGTCGGTGGGAGCGGAAGGGCTGATCGCTAGGTCGCTTGCAGCGCAGGGCGCGAGGAGTGCAGCCAGACGCCGGCCTGCTCGATGTATCCACGCCGCTCGAGAGCGTATGCAGCGGTCGAGGCGTTGTGGATCTGGCAGTCGGTTATCGCGTTGACCGCAGCCTCGGGAGCGTGTGCGGTGTAAAGATCGACCAACTCCTGGTCGGAGGAGCCGTCGAGATAGATGTCGAGCGTCATTCCCATACGGGATGGATCGGCGGCATCGGCCCAGGGCTGGAGAATGATTCCAGTTCGTGCCGGATGACTAGTTACCTGCTCAGTCCCTGAAGTTGATGTACTGGAGGGGGAGCTTGAAGTCCATGGTCTTGACGGCGGCTATGACGTTCTGGAGGTCGTCGCGCTTCTTGCCGGAGACGCGTAACTGGTCTCCCTGGATCTGGACCTGGACCTTCAGCTTCATCTCCTTGATGTCCTTGGTCAGCTCTTTCGCGGCATCTTGGGCGATGCCTTCGTTGAGCGTGAAGACGGCCTTGTAGCGTCCGCCACCGATCTCGTTCGGTTCCCCGCCTGAGATTGACTTGAGCGACACGCTGCGCTTGACGAGCTTCGTCTTGAGCACATCGACCGCGGCATCGAGTCGACCATCTGCAGACGATTCGACGGTGATCCCTTCATCGGAGAGCTTCACCGTCGTGTTCGTACCCTTGAAGTCGTAACGGTTGACGAGCTCGCGCGACGCCTGGTCGACCGCGTTGCGGACTTCTTGCATGTCTACCTGGGAGACGATGTCAAATGAAGGCATGGGGTTCCTCTCAGTCAGAGAACGGTGACTTTCAGTCGGAGAACGGGAGACGTTTCGGTCCGACTCTAACCACGGCTGACCACACGGTTTCGTAGTGGTCACGGTCGTACGGGTCGATGTGGGGGAGTACGAACTCCTGCCATGCAGAACGCATCGGGTCTTCGGCGGTGGCATACATCCGTAGCCCGGCGGGATAGCGGTCGAGCACCGTGCGCAACGACATCGGCGTCTCCACGCGCGTGCGAGAGTCTCCTGCGGTGAAGGAGGTGTTGATCTCTGTGGCGAGCTTGGTGAGCAGATCACGAACCTCAGGATCCATGCCCGGGTGGCGGCGTTCGAGGATCAACGTGAGGTCCTCGGTTCCCGGAAAGGTCTTCTCCCATATGATCCACCGGTCAGCGAACGCCTTGTTGAGTGTTTGGGTGCCCGCATAGTCTCTGAGGTCCGTCGGGTTCAGCGTCCCGAATATGCGCACGTCCTCGCGGAGGCGCACCATCTCTCCGGTGGGCAGTTCCAGTGCTTGGTGGCGGTCGAGAAGGCCATGGAGGGCGAACAGCGTCTCGGCTCCCGCCGCATTGAGTTCGGACAGGTTGACGAGTGACGGGCCGCGTAGCGCCCTCGTGATGTCGCCATCCTCCCACCGTGACTCCGTGCCTCCTTTGCCGTCTCCATGCAGCTTCACGGATCCGATAAGGGTGATGTCCCGAACCTCTCCCGTGAGCGGAATCCGGTAGTAGGGCGTCTTCAGCCTCGCAGCGAATTGCTCGAGATCGTGGTCCTTGCCTGTTCCCATGTGCCCACGAAGTGCCAGATGAAGTGGGGTATCGGAGAAGTTTGCACGTCGGATCTCCTCGAGGAGCGCAAGCTTGTACATCATCCCGAGGTCCACGTAGTAAGGGTCCTCGGTCGGAATATGGTCGAGGCGGGTCTCGCGGTCGGGTAGATCTCTCGGGACGTCGGTCACCGGAAGCGTGACGTCCGGTGACTCCCCGTGCGGGTCTATGAATGTGACAGTCTCAGCCATGGCTTCTCCTAGTTCGTCAGATCTTGTAGCTCGCGTGCTCCTGAATGGACCCACCAGGCATCCGATCCCGAAGCAGCGATCGACTTGTAGAGCGTCGAGCGAACACCCTCAACCATCGCTGAGGCGAGGCCGAGAGGTTGCTCGACAACTTGAGCTCGTGAGTATGCGGCACGCACCGTGTCGTCGCCGATGCCGATACCAAGGACAGTCGCCCCGGAGTGCTCGACGCTGGCAACGGTTTCGGCGAGTGTTTGAACGGATCCCCGGGTCATGCCGTCGGCGAGTACGACGAGTATCCGATGCGATGCGTGCTGAGCGGCAAGCCGCTCCGCGGCATGGGCGAGATTGAATTCGTCGACGTTCGCGGCCTTCTCGAACATCGAGACTGGCGGCGAGTCCTCGGGCGATCGTCTTGCCTCCCTCGCGGCATCCTGGGGAGCAGCAGCCGAATAGAACAGGCCCGCGAGCACGTCCTCTGATGCGCGCCAACGCTGGTTGAAACGTTTGACGAGATAATGGTTCACGGTGCGTGTCAGCCGCTCGGCGTTTCCACCCTGGGCTTGGCGGAGCCCCGCAGTCGCGCGTGCCCGCTTGTCCCGATAGGAGCCCTCGGTCGAATCCGCGTCGGTTGCGAACGATCGGTTGAAGATGGCAAGTTCGAAGTCGATCTGGAGCTCATCAGCAAGCTTGGCGAGTGTCCATGCACCCAGAAGCGCAGCCGCCATCGCCCACGGTGACTTGCGCGAGCCTGCTGCGCGCGGCTGGAGCATCGAGGCAGAGCCATCGACGAGAAGGCTGAGCGCGTAGGATCGCCTTGAAGGAAGATCCCTGCGCTCGAACATCCGCTCGTACAGGCCCGCACCGAGAAGGAGCGGCGTATAGGGCGAGAGGTCGCCCGCATCGAATCCCGAGCGGAGGCCGCGACGCTGGTTCGCAAGGAAGAGCGGATAGAGCTCACCTGATACACGGTGTTGGGCAACACCCCAATCTGTCGACGCCTTGAGGAGCATCTCGCGTCCCTGGGACGCCCAGTCGGCGAAGCGGTGGGGGAGGTCGACGACCACCAGTTTGCCGCTCTGCCCGGTCGGCAGGAATATGGTCGGCGAAGTTGACACCTTCATCAATTGATCCGTGGCGGGGTCACCGGCGGTTTCGGACTCTCCGAGCTTCCCATCCTGTGCCGAGACGGATTGCGCCGCGGCCCTGGTCTGGTCATACGACTCTCGGTTCTGGAGCGAAGGTGTCACGAGGCGGACGGCATCGACCGAGTCCGCTATTGCGGCCTCGTCAGCCTCCATCTCCGCCTTTCGTCCGTGCTGGGTCGTCGACGCGGCACCTTCCTGTACGAGGTTGTGCATCTTGGCAACAGAGAGAAGCTGGAGCGCAACGGTTCCGACTGACCAAGGGTCGTCAAGCTCGAGGACTGGTTCGAGGAACGTCATTGCGTCATCGAGTGCAAGTGCGACATGTGGTGAGAGTTTCCGTTGGAGACGGTCACGTTCCTCGTGGCCGCCGATGATCATGAAGCACGCAAGTGCGAATTGGCCGAGCGGTCGTGCGTGCGCCATGGCGTGCCCGACTGATGTCCGGTACAGATCTTTGAGCACCGATCCCGCTCCGGGGTACGCATCGAAATTGATGCGCTCCTGGCGAGCGTCCTCGATCGAGAGGAACATGGCTTCCGCCGCGGGCCCTCCGATCGCGTGAAGTGCTTCGAGGAGCGGCACGGCGCTCGGATCGACGTCGTGTCCTTCCCCGAAGTCGATGTCATCCTCGGTGATGTCGGGCCGGATTACATCTTGTTCCATCTCACCGAGCTGGAAGAGCCCAACCGGAACCATTGCTTCCTCGAAGTCAACATCGTCGTCCTCGGTCTCGGGCTGGAATGCGTGCCATTCTTTCGGGATCGGACGCTCCTCATCGAAGTCCGTGGCGATGAGGTGAATGACTTCGTGGAGAGCTGAAGTGAGAGCGACCTCTGATGGTGTGACCGGTGCGGATCTTGCGTATGCGGTTTGGAATACCCCGGGGTCGAGGATGATCGTGTTGTCAGTGGATGTGGCCTGGGTCCCGAGTCGGACCTGGAGCTCCTCGTTGCCCGACAGGGACCGAGCGAATCGCGTCACGGCAGGTGCGACCCGCTGATAGCGTGCGACGACCGCCTCGATCGCCCGCTCCTCGGGAGGCAGGATCTCATTGAGCACAGATTGGTCACGGTCACGCATAACTCCTGATTGTACATCGCACGCCGACCGAGCCAACGGTCGATTCCCACCGAGGGAGTGGACGACTCTGTCAGTCGATGTACACTTGGTCGCACCGGAATCCACGAATGTGGGTTCGTCCCGACAATGACCCAAAGATTCAGGGGGACCTGATGAAGTTCTTCGCATACCTCGATCCCGGAACGGGAACGCTCATCGTCCAGGCCGTGCTTGGGGGAGCGGCTGGTGTTGCCGTTTTCTTCAAGATGATGGGCAACAAGTTCAAGCGCACCAGGCCTGATCAGGCCACCGGCGATGTTGATACAGACGATGCTGTTGAGCCAACGGTGCCAGCACCGAACACCGACTGATCGTTTCGCAGCGTGAACGACGAGACGGCATCGAACAGCTCACAACGCATGGATCCCGGGTCATACCGCGATCCGGGTAGCAGGGTCTTCGTGGAGGACGGTGAAGTCTTCCGGTACATCGACGAGCGGTCCCTAGCCAACTGGAGACGGCTGTTGGAGACACGGTTTTTCGTCGACGGCATGGCATCCGGTACGATCATCGGCACCGTTGAAGAGATGGGCCATACCATCCCGGATGGCACCCGCTGGGCGGCCGTGCTGCGTCACGACCTCGTACCGGTCATCTCCTATCCGTACGAGTGGACGTTCTCGATGCTTCGTGACGCGGCGCTCCTCCAGCTCGATCTTCTGCTTGCTGCGCTGTCTGAAGGCATGATTCTCAAGGATTCGACGCCATTCAACGTCCAGTTTCGCGGCGCACGCCCCGTATTCATCGACATCGGCTCATTCGAGATCCTCGAGGAGGGTGAGGTGTGGGTCGGCTACCGCCAGTTCCTCGCCCAGTTCCTATATCCACTCATGCTGACGGCAAACGTAGGCATCCCCTTCGAACCGTGGCTCAGGGGCCAGCCCGACGGCATCACCGCATCTCAGATGAGGACCGTGATGTCCCGGCGCGACCTCATGTCCAAGAGCGGTCTGCTGCACGTATCGATGCTTGCGAGAGCAGAGGCGAAGCAGGCAGGTGCCGGGCGCGACGTTCGCTCCGAATTCAAGGAAGCAGGATTCTCCAAGGAGATGATCGTGGCGAACGTGAAAGGTCTACGCAAGATCGTGGCAGGTCTCTCGTGGGATGCAGGCACGACGCGGTGGAATGAGTATGCGACTGGATGCGACCATGTGGCCCTGCAGCGTGATGCCAAAGCGGACTTCGTCACTCAGGCACTCGAGGGGCACCAGTTCGCCACGGTGTGGGACCTTGGGGCGAACGATGGCCACTTTTCCAGGATCGCGTCCAAGGGGGCTGAGCAGGTCCTTGCCCTCGATGCTGACTATGCCGTCCTCGATGATCTATTCGTTTCTGTGAGGGCCGACGGACCCGACAACGTCCTTCCACTTGTACAGGATCTCGCTGATCCCTCTCCTGGACTCGGGTGGCGAGGCATCGAGCGGCCTCCGCTGATCGAGCGGTCAAAGCCGGATCTCGTGCTCTGCCTCGCGGTCGTGCATCATCTCGTCATCGGGCGCAACATTCCGCTGCGTTCCGTGATCGATTGGTTCGTGGACCTCGGCGCAAGCGTTGTGTTCGAGTGGGTGGCACCAGACGATCCGATGGTGCTCGGTCTTACTGCCAACAAGAAGCCGCATGAGATCCACGTCGACTACAACGAGGAATCCCTGCGTGGGTACCTCGCGGAGGGATTCACGATTGAACGCGAGGTCGAGGTCCCTGGCGGTACACGTCGATTGTTTGAGCTTCGACCTATCGTTTGACGATGTCAGGCACATCGGTGAACAGCGGGGGCGACGGCATGGCACCGTTGGACGTGGTTGTCTCGGTCGTTGTCCTGTTCGTCCTTGCGGTTGCGCAACCGCTATTGGATCTGCTCGGGCGAAACGCTGAATTCTTTCTCGCCCGGTCTGCACCGCCGATCGATATCGTGCTCCTGGCAGTTCTGCTGACATTCGTGATCCCTATCGGAGTCGGCATATTCATCGTATGGGTTCGCAGTATTCACGAGTTGACAGGAAGGATCGCCCACGGTGGTGTACTCGCGTTCCTCGCGGGCGTGCTGGCACTCCAGATCATCGAGCTGACGCCACTTGCAGGCATACCACCCGTTGTCGAAGTCCTGTTGGCCCTCGGGATCGGTGTATTGATGGCTGTAGGCATCTACAAGCTCGAGCCGATGCGTACCGGTGCCCGATTCGCTTCGGTTGCCCCGTTCGTCGTCCTCGCCCTCTTCGTCTTCGGATCATCGGTGTCCCAACTGGTCTTCGCCACATCCGCGGTCGCGCAGCCGGTTGCGATTCCTGTGGACAATCCGGCACCCGTCGTGTTCATCATCTTCGATGAGTTCCCTGTCGCATCCCTCATGGATGGCGAAGGCAACCTCCAGGAGGAGTTGTATCCCTCATTCGCAAAACTTGCCAAGGACGGATCCTGGTTTCCGAATGCGATCACGGTCCAGCAACAAACCGAGAACTCCGTCCCTGTCATTCTCTCTGGGAAGCACACGAGCGGAGACAAGATCCCTGTTGCGGGTGATCACCCGTTCACGTTGTTCACCCTGCTCGACGATGCCTACGACCTCAAGGTGATCGAGACCGTCACGGATCTCTGCCCTGAGTACGCGTGTGAGAACGCGACGCGACCCCAGGAACCGTTCCCAACGCGGTGGTCGACGCTCATCGGTGACCTGCAGGTTATTGCGGGTCATCTGTTCCTTCCGAGCGATATGGCTGATGAGCTCGCTCCCATCGATTCGTCATGGACGAACTTTTCAGGTGCAAACGCTGACGACTTCAACATTGTCGACCGGTTTCTTGAGGCGACGGATGATGGAGGCAGGGTTGCCTCCATCAATCAGTTCCTCAACTCGATGTCTCCGGCCCCACAGGAACCAACGCTCTACTACATGCACGCGCTACTCCCGCACGTGCCATGGGAATTCCTCTCGAGCGGGCAGAGGTCGATCAGCTCATCGGTTGCCCCGGGCAGCGTGAGCCCGGGATGGGGGAGTGACGAGTGGCTCGTCGACCAGGGCTATCAGCGACATCTCCTCCAGGTCGGATACGTCGACACGATCCTTGGCGACATCATCGAACAACTCGAGAAGCAGGGGTTTTATGACGACTCCCTCATCGTCGTGCTCGCGGACCATGGAGTGACGGTCAGACCGGACATCTACCACCGCCGCCACGCCACCGAGGAGACGATCGGGGACATCGCCGCGATTCCGCTGTTCATCAAACGTCCAAACGACGAGGGTGGCGTCATCGACCGCTACCGCGTCGAGACGATCGATGTGCTGCCAACGGTTGCAGACGTGCTCGGCATCGACGTGCCGTGGGCAGTTGATGGTGTGTCACTCTTCTCCGGGCAACGCCCGGAGCGCACCGAGAGCAGCATCGAAGGATCAGACGGCGTGATCACGTTCGGTGTCGATGGATCCGAAGCGCTCGGAGTCGCTGCACGCAAGACCGACCATTTCGGGTCAGATGGCCCATACGGCCTTGCACCCGACGGATATGCCGATCTCCTCGGAGTGGAAACCGCTGGCCTCACGATCGTTTCCGATGACGACTTCGCATCAGCGCGGACCAGCGAGGGTACCTACACGAATGTCGACCTCGACGCCCCAGCGCTTCCGACGTGGTACCGGGGTGCACTACGGACCCCTGATGATCAGTACCAGCATTCGATCGTCGCCATTGCCGTCAACGGCAGGATCGCTGCGGTCACCCGCACCTATCTCTCGGATACCGGGAACACCGCCTTTGGCATGATGATCCCGCCCTCGGCCCTGGTCGAGGGCCCCAACACCATCGAGGTGCTCCTCGTGCAAGGGACAGGAACAACCCGCACCTTCACCACGCTCTCCAACTAACGTCGCCAACGAATGAAACCCAAGGGTTGGGAACGCCTCTGGCGTTCCTTGACCGGAATGAGTCCCGTCTGCAGCCCACAGAACGGTGAGATAGCGGTGCGATTCGACATCCCCGAGTCGGAGCTTCAGTGGCGGTTCGGGCCTTCCGGCGGCCCGGGTGGCCAGCATGCCAACAAGACCTCGACGCGTGCGGAACTCACCTTCGACATCGAGGCGTCACGGGCGTTTGACGAACCGATGCGAGAGCGACTGACCGACAAGCTTGGCGCCGAGATCCGGATCACCGAGGACGGGTCACGTTCCCAGGCAACGAATCGGAAGAAGGCCGTCCGTCGCCTTCATGCCATGCTCGAAGAGGCCGCACGCCCCGATTCACCCGAGCGTCGGCCTACGAAGCCGTCGCGTGCGGCGAGACGACGCAGACTCGATGACAAGCGAGCACACAGCGAGACAAAGCAACAACGCCGTCCCCCGACGAATGACGAGTGACACTTCCTAGGAATCGTTGACCGTGAATCGCTCGGCTACGACTGGCGGCGATTCGGGTCCCTCTCGCCAACAGAGTACGAGTCCAGCGCCGAATGACCCACCTTCGAAGGTGGTACGCATTTCGTACTCTTCGTTCGGCGGAACCATCCACCAGTTGTGTACCCACGAGTGTTCGTAGAATGTCCATTCATCGCCGAAAAGCACATCATTGGGGATGCTTGAATCGGTGGATGCGAGGCTTATTCCCGCAGGTTCGTCGGTCGTATTGAAGAACGTGAAACTGAGTGCTTCCCCTGTCGTGATTGTGTCGACAGGATCAGCGACGCATTTGACGCCGTCGTAGACGACATCGATTGATTGCACAGCCGTCGATCGGAAGGACGACGGTAGCGCAGTGATGAGCGGGAGATCCACTGCGCCTTCGATAATCCGCGATCTTGCCGACTCGATCTCATCCCTTGCTGTTGCTAGGTGGTTCCCGAACGTGGAATGGGTGATGCCACCGCTTTCCAGTCCGTACACCACACTGCCTGTCAGCGTATTGTCGAGATACGACTTGATGATCTGATATGTCGCTGTGTCGTACCGCTTCACCATCGACGAAAGCACATGATCAGCGACGGATGGGCTCGCCTCGAAACCTTCGTCGACGTCAATCC
This sequence comes from Actinomycetes bacterium, assembly GCA_030598305.1. The sequence continues at coordinate 373 of JAUVQC010000004.1, read as the reverse complement.
CGATACTCCAGACCTTGCTCCCCGACGCCTTGCTGTAGGCGGCTGCCGCGTCGTGGACTCCCTCGCCGCTTTCGTTGGCCACGTGGAACACGACATCGGCGCCGAGTCCGAAGAGGTTCATCGCCGCCTCGTATCCCGCCTCCTCATTGTTGAAGGCATCGGCCGGTGCATACGAATACGACTGGGAGACCCAATCGATCGATACTCTCGTGCTCGAGTCGATGGATCGGGCTCCCGCTGTGAAGGGTCCTATGTACTGCTCGATGTACCCGAATTGACCGGCTCCGACAAGCCCAACATGTCCCGCCTCGGAGGAAACTGCGGCGATCACGCCCATGAGGTAAGCGCCTTCGGCGTCAGCGAAGCCAACGCC
>JAUVQC010000005.1 GCA_030598305.1 Actinomycetes bacterium | reverse complement strand
TAGCCCGGATTATTCATGAAGGTCCTACTGCGACGGCACATCTCCGCACTCTGGCAAGAGCACGAATCTGCACCGTCTCGCTACGGACCTTCATGAATAATCCGGGCTAGACCCCACAGGATCAGGAGGCAGTGCGGTGGACCCCGCTGCGTTACTCGACAAACTTCGAAGCCCGCCCATCTTGATCGGCCTCGCCCTCACGCTGCTAGCCGGCGGATATATCTCGGCTGATCGATCAGGGGAGGCCGTTGCCCGCGACGTGGCGACCGCCCAAAGCGACACCACCAGAGCATCACTGGGGACCGCCGATCGGACTCAGAACGCCTACGACGGCGGACTGGGGTTCGTCGTCCCCTACCGCCCAAACTGCCCGCGCGACACCGAGCGCCGAGGCGCAGAACCGCCGGAAGGGTTCGAGGAATGGTGCGCGCGCGTCGGGCGCGACGCAGGGATCAAGCACGGCTGGTATTCCAGCTGGTATCCCAGCGGGCGACCTGCAAATGCCGGCGCTTACGAAGATGGTCTGCGGATCGGCGTGTGGACGCGTTGGTATCCGAGCGGAACGAAGCGTGTGCAAGCCGAATTTCGCCGCGGACTCCAGCACGGCAAACTGATGTCATGGGACGAAGAGGGCAACCAGCTTGGAGAGCAACTCTTCAAAGACGGCTCTCTCGTTGATGGGAACCGCTAGAAGTCGATCTTTTGGCGTGCGTAGATCGAGGAATGGGTCGGGGGCGGGGGGGTTCCATGTGCGTTCGTTTGGACGACAAGTGGGGGGCCGTCTTGCGGACGGGGGAGTCGGGTTAGCTGCCCAGGACTTCGAGGTGGCCGGGTTCGCCGTCGCATAGTTCGCCGATGACTGCGCGGATCTCGACGCCGTTCTTTTCGAGTTCGTCGAGCAGTAGGCCTTCGTTCTCTGGGGGTACTGCGATCACCAGTCCCCCGGAAGTCTGAGCGTCTGCGAGAATCACGCGTTCGTCTTCCGTGACTGAATCATCGAAGCGTGTGACCGCCTCGATGTAGCGGAGGTTGTTCTTGCTCCCGCCCGGGACGAGACCCTCGGTGACCAGTCGGCGGGTGGCCATGAAGGTCGGGACCGAAGCGGCATTGAGTCGTGCAGAGAGCCCGGAACCCAGAGCCAGGTTGTGCAGATGACCCAACAAACCGAACCCGGTGACGTCCGTGGCCGCGCGGGAACCAGCGACCAATGCAGCGTCCTTCGCGCCCTTGTTGAGGGACTGCAGGGCAGAGATCACCTCATCCATCTCCGCCTCGGAAATCTTCTGATTCTTGATCGCCTGGGCGGCGATTCCCGAACCGATCGGCTTGGTGAGCACCAACCGGTCGCCGACCCGTCCGCCGGTCTGTGAGAGGCACCGATCGGGATCGACGTCGCCGAGGACGCACAGCCCATATTTGAGCTCGGGATCGAGCACCGTGTGACCCCCGACGATCGCACAGCCCGCTTCCGCGGCCTGGTTGGCGCCACCCTGAAGAATGCGCGCAAGGATCTCCGGCGAAACCTCGTCCTCCGGGAAGCCGCAAATTGCCAACGCGACCCTGGGCTCGCCCCCCATGGCATAAACGTCCGAGATCGAATTCGCCGCAGCGATTGCTCCGAACTGCTCGGGGTCATCGACGATCGGGGTGATGAAATCCACCGTGAAGGCGAGCTTCGACGCATCGCCGGTGTTCACGAGCGCGGCGTCATCCATCGGACCGACGTCGGAGTCGACCCAGGGGTTCGTAAACGAATCTACTTTCGACAGGACCTGACCCAGGCCCTCGGCACTGAGCTTGCGCGCTCAACCACCGGCGGGAACGAGCTGGGTCAATCGAATTTCACCCATCATGCCTCCTGTTCATCTATTCATCTATTCATCTCATCTGTTCATCTCGAACGTGTCGGTCTCGCCCGGCCGGCGCGAACCAGCCGGTCGTGCTGGAGCCAAACCCTAGCTCGGGCAACTCGATGTTCAAAGCGGCTGTTGCTGATCTTCCCTTGATTGATCGCGACTTCCTGGAACCATTGGTAGATGAGACTGCGCATCCAGATGCTGTGTCCCGCGCCGCCGGGGTCGAGGAATGGCAATCGGATCACGGCCCTGCGCTGGACACGCTTGCTTCGCTCACTCGGACACCGGGTCGAGATCAGCCACGACCTCGGGGACCGCGAGATCGGATCGAGAGCCGACGTCGTGGTGCTGCTGCATGCCGCGAAGTGCGCGGCTGCCGCGCGGATCTACCGCGAGAACTATCCGAATCGACCTCTCGTCGTGGCGCTGACGTGAACCGATCTCTACCGAGACCTCGACTGAAGTATCGGTCGGACGCGACGAGGGGCCCGTTGCTGTGTTGACCGCCGATGAGCCTTCCCCCGTCACTGATCCACAACCGGATGAGGGACGGGCCGTCATCGACCTGACAGACAAGGAACCCGCGCCGGCTGTCACTGACGCAACAAATATTGATGAATCATCAGATCGGCTCGAGGCGGCCATGGCCCCGGGTTCGTGGGAGGCGGATCACGTGCCGCCGTTCGTGGAACCTCGGCGCGAGGCGGAATCCCAGGAGACGACGGTGGATAGCAGTGGCCAACCATCCAACGGCCGAGTGGCGCGTATCGATTCCGTCGCTGTTGTTGAAGCCCGCGCAGGGATCATCGTCACGGTGAGTGCCTCAGACGGAACCGAGGCGTCCGAGGCCGCTTCCTCGACCGAGGGCGGCGTCGAGAAAGCGGTCGTCAAGGCGACTGCACGTCTCGTCGATCTGGCATCTCCGGATCCGATCATCGTTGAAATCGAGGATCGTCGCGTAGATGGTGTCGATATCGTCATGATCGTCCTCGATGCCGATGGCACGCTCGTCACAGGGTCAGCGGTTGTTGCGGCAGGGAGGCCCTTTGCCCTCGGACGAGCCACCTGGGCAGCGCTGGCCCTGTAGGACGAACCCGTTATGCGCCGGGTGCGATCAGGTTCACAACGACGTCAGTGACTTCGCCTGACTCGTGCACCACGGGCTTGATCGGGGATGCCTGAACAGCTGGTTCGACCTCGCCTGACAGACCGAAGGCACTCCGGTACTCCTCGACGCGTGACAAGACATCACGCACGACCACGCGAGCGTGGTCACCTGCGCCTGATCGGAGCACTTCGATGTCAGCTTCGTCAGTCGCGATGACTGTGGCTCCCGCTGCCTTGAGGTCCTGGATCATGATCTCCTGGGTCATCTTGTCTGGGGAGAGGGCGGCGAGATTTGCAACCACGATCGCATCGGCGCCGTCTGAGCGGACAATGTCGAGGAGAGCCTTGAATCCTGGCCGATCGGTCGGTGCCGACGACGCATGGTGGTCCTGACAAACAGCGATCAGTTCGTTGGCGCTGTCGAGAACCCATCGGCGGATGCGTTCACTCTGGGCGAACGCGGTATCAGGGTCTGTTCTCCCCGGTGTCTGTCTGACGTAGCCTGCGATCTTCATGGTTCTCTCCGATCACCCCGATTATCACAGGTGTGCGTTGAGTGGTCAATCACCCTCAGACCGTGGTTTGGCTCTGCCGATTATCGGAGGACGAGCACGGGTCGCTTCGCACGCCGGACGAGTTTGGAGCCCGTCGATCCGAGTAGGCCCTGGAAGGCGCCCAGTCCGTGGGAGCCGATGACGATGACGTCGGCGTCGATGTCCTTGGCGATGTTCATGATCTCCTTGGAGATCTCGGTTCCCTCCCGAGACGTCGACTCTGCGGCACCACCGAGTTCGCGGATCGCCTCGGCGATCGGCCTGCAGTGCTCGACGCGTTTGTTGCCGAGATACTGCTCGATGACGGCATCGTCCCCAGGGAAGCTTCGCTGCATCTCGCCAGAGGAATCAGGCGCACCGACATACTCGGCATCGCTATCGACGGCCACCGGCATAGGTTCGCCCCACTGCTCCCTGAGCTGGGCAACCAACTGGCGCGGTACGGGAACGATCGTGGCGACGGTCGTCGAACCGTCGTCGCCTGCGAGGGCGTGAGCGAATCTTGCGGTCTCATTGACGTCGGCGCAGCCGTCGGTGGCAACCAGTACATGCATGGGTGGGCCTTCCTTGGTATCTCTCTCAATCGTCAACGGTAGACGGAACCGCGGGAGTTTGCCGGAATTGTGGTGAGAGAGAGTCCCGCGGCCCGTCCCTCCCCCCGATCAATCCGGAGCCCCGGTGGGTGCTGTGGGTGTGAGTGTGTTGACAAGTGGCATAGAGTGGGCCATAGTGGGGGCCTGTGGGAGACATCCCGTGATGATGGAGAGACCGAGATATGTTCCTTGGCGAGTACAGCCATTCGCTCGACGAGAAAGGACGGGTAGTGATGCCCTCCAAGTTTCGTGCGGGCCTTGCCGATGGCTGTGTCGTGACCAAGGGGCAGGAGCGGTGCCTCTATGTTTTCGCGATGGGCCGGTGGGACGACGAGGCACAACGCGTGCTCAAGCTACCTCGTACCGACCGTCGTGCGCGGAACTACTCGAGGTCCTTCTTCGCGTCAGCATCGAACCAGTTCCTCGACAAGACCGGTCGGTGTCAGATCCCCGAGTCCCTTCGGACGTACGCGGGCCTATCGAAGGACGTAACAGTTGTCGGTGTCGCGGATCGTGTCGAGATCTGGGACACACCGGCGTGGGAGGCCGTCGCCGCCGAGGCGGATGACTACTACGCCGACATTCAGGAGGTAATGAGCGAGGACGGTATATGACAGGAAACAGATTCAACGAACCGTTGTGGGCTGGCTCGCGGTCAGTCCCCCGGATGCCATCGGGAAGGCCCCTTACTCCGCCCGCTTCCTCTTTGGCGCCAGCGCTCCGGGGGGCTGACCATGGTTCAGCCCACATCACACAACGACTCGTATCACGAACCCGTGATGGTGCCCGAGGTCCTCGAATGGCTCGAGCCAGCATCCAATGGATGGGTGGTCGACGCAACCTTTGGTGGGGGAGGGCACAGTCGTGCGCTTCTTGAGCGATATCCATCACTTCGCATTGTCGGCATCGACCGTGATGCTGATGCTGTTCAAAGGGCGTTCCACGATTCCCGTCTCACCGTCGTGCGGGCCAACTACGCCGACATCGAACGGGTGCTTGCACCAGATGCATTCCCCGACAGGGTCGAAGGCATCCTCGGTGACCTTGGTGTCTCATCACACCAGCTCGACACGGACGATCGCGGATTCTCGTATCACAGGCCTGGTCCGCTCGACATGCGAATGGGCCATGACGCTGGTCGTACTGCGGCCGAGATCATCAGCGAGTCTGATGAACAAGAACTCGCAACCATATTCAGACGCTATGGAGAAGAACGGAATGCACGACGCATCGCGGCGGCCATCGTTGACCAGCGTCCCTTCAGCGATACGGTCGAACTTGCAACGTGTATTGCCGAATCGCTCCCTGCACCCGCCAGACGTGGCGGCCATCCCGCCAGAAAGGTCTTCCAGGCACTCAGAATCGCTGTCAACGACGAGCTCACCGGAGTCGAACGATTCATGGAAGCCGCCATCGACAAACTTGCTCCGGAAGGTCGGCTCGTGGTGATGGCGTACCACTCGCTTGAGGATCGCATCGTGAAACGGGCGCTCGTCGAGCATGCGATAACCTGTACCTGTCCGCCGGACCTCCCCGTCTGTGTGTGTGGCGCCGAGCCAGATATCAGAGTGCTCACACCCAAGGCTGTGCGGCCCACGTCAGCAGAAGTGGAACGGAACCCTCGCTCGCGAAGCGCCGTGTTGCGGGTCGGGGAGCGCGTTGGATGACCGCCCAAGTAATCGAGTACTCCAGACGCACGCGAAGTGCTACTGGTGGACGATCCAACGAGCGCGGACCGAGGGTCCTCCCCCTTGCGTTCTTCGTGATGGCGGTGGTTGCTGTGTTCTTCTCGATGATCTTCCTTCGGATCTCGCTCGACGAGACGGCCTTTGAACTTGCGAATCTCGAGACCAGCATCGAGGTGGAACAGTCGAGGCAACTAGATCTCCGCTACGACCTTGCGAGCCTTCAGGATCCGCTACGAATAGCGACTGAGGCGAAGCGCATTGGACTGGTGTACCCCGACGATCGCGTCGCGATCGTCGTGAACCTCACCGCTGTTGATTCCCAAGTCGCAATACGAGGGGCTCCGATTCGCGCCATGGATGGTGATCGCCCGTGACCCCGAATCCTGTCGCGTCAACGGGATGAAAGCCCAGATCTGGAAGAGGGGGGATCTCCGCCTCCTTCTCGTCGGTTTGGTGTTCATCCTCGCATGGGGTGGTATCGGATACAGGCTCTTCGGTCTCCAGGGAACCCAGGCATTCGCGAACGCTGAATACGGGTTCGATCAGAGGATCAAGGAGCGATCCATCGATCCTCCACGCGGAACGATCTACGACCGTGACGGCATTGAGCTGGCGATGACCATCAATGGGTACGACGTTGTTGTCGACCCGATGCTGCTTGACAACCCTGCCGCGGCCGCAGCAGTTCTTGCTCCGTTCTCAGAGAAGTCATACGAGGAGCTCCTAACGGAGCTGGCCGAGGGTCAGGCCGAAGGTCGGAGATACGCCGAGATCGCCATGCGTGTCGATGCGCAGGCCAAACGCGAGATCGAAGCCGCCGTGGACGCAGCCAACGCTGTGGAGATGGAGAGGGCAGGTAAGAAGGCCGAGCTGATCAAGGTGTTCTATCGGAACCGGCCGCTACGCGTATACCCGGCCGGGTCTGTCGCTGCACAGGTGATAGGCCTCGTTCGATTCGACGACAACGTGGGAATCGAAGGCCTCGAGAAGACGTTTGATTCTGACCTCGAGGGGCGCCCGGGCAGGATCATCGTTGAGGTGGATCCGGGCGGGAGGGCCATTCCCCAGGGAGAGGTGCTCGTGGAACCCGCCGTTGCGGGCAGCGACATCGTGAGCACCATCGACAGAGAGATTCAGTTCGCCGCGGAACAGGCTTTGCGTAAGGCCATCCAGAAGACGAACGCGCAGAGTGGAGCGATCGTCGTGATGATCCCCGGAACCGGGGAAGTTGTCGCGATGGCCAGCTGGCCAGGCCTGGACCTCAATGATCGGTCCCAGGTGACACCCGCTGCTCTCCGCAACCGGGCGGTTGCCGATGTCTACGAGCCGGGTTCGACACTCAAGACGATAACCGTGGCAGCAGCGATCGATCAGGGAGTCGTCACCGCTGCTACGCCGATCGACACACCGAAGACGGTGACGATTGGAGAGTTCGAATACGAGGACCACGGACGGAACCCTGATTGGATGGCTGTACAGGATGTCCTGTCGCGCTCATCGAATGTGGGAACCATCGAGATACAGAGACGACTCGGAAACGACCTGCACTACGAGTATCTCACTGCCTTCGGCCTCGGAAGCCCATCGGGCCTCGATGTCGCCGGCGAGCGGCACGGGAGCCTCGATCCTACGGCGAAGTGGAATGTGACCAGTGGATCTTCGATCGCAATCGGATATGGTCTCCACACAACGGCGCTCCAGATGGCCGCCGTGTATGCCACGATCGCAAATGATGGTGTGTGGACCGAGCCCTATCTCATCGAAGAGATCATCAAGCCCGATGGAACCCGGATCACTACGAAGCCCCGGTCGCGGCGCGTCCTCAGCGAAGAAACCGCGGCAGAGATGCGCAGGATGCTCGGTCGTGTCGTCGAAACTGAGAGAGGTACGGGACGCAGGGCAAGGATGACCGATTACACCGCAGGTGGAAAGACCGGTACCAGCCAGAAATTCGATGTTGAGGCGGGCGTGTACTCAGATGACACAACAGCGTCGTTCATCGGCATGGCGCCGCTGAACGACCCGCAGGTCGTCGTCGTCGTCGTTCTCGACGCACCGTATGGCGCTCACGCCGATGGTGCCGACCTCAGCCTGGGTGGTGCATCCGCCGCGCCTGTCTTCGCCGAGGTCGCCCAGAACGCCCTGCATCAGCTTGGCGTAACTCCTGATCGGGACTGATATGTATGGCATGGGTGTTCAACTCAGCCAGGTCGCGGACCACATCGACGGTGTCATCGACGTTCTCGGCCCTCCTGTTGCCGTTTCCGATATCACCCATGACTCACGCCAGGCCGGACCAGGAACACTGTTCGTGGCCGTCCGTGGAGAGTTCTATGACGGCCACAGATTCGTCGTGGATGCCATTCAACGGGGAGCATCGGCGCTCTTGGTCGAATCCCGTCAGGATATCGATGTGCCCCAGATCGTTGTGTCAGATACGCGATCGGCCATGGCAGCAGCGGCTCGAGCGGTATTCGAATCCCCGGACGAGTCCCTTGCGATCGCCGGTGTGACGGGTACGAACGGCAAGACGACGGTCACCCATATGCTCGAATCGATCCTCGGGGTTGCCGGCATCCCGGTCGGTGTCATCGGAACGCTTGGCGCCCGGATCGGCGACGATCCGATTCCGACTGCGCGAACAACCCCCGAGGCAACCGACCTCCAGCGGATACTCGCGACGATGCGCGATTCGGGATGTTCCGCAGTGCTCATGGAGGTGTCCTCACACGCCATCGAGCTGCACAGAACCGATGCGATCGGCTTCGCTGTCGTCGGCTTCACGAATATCTCGCAGGATCATCTCGACTTTCATGGCGACATGGAGTCGTACTTCGATGTCAAGAAGAGGATCTTCGATCCTCAGGTCGCCCGACGTGGTGTCGTCAATATCGACGATCCGTGGGGTGAGAGACTTGTCTCGGAGTGTCAGCTCGAATCGACATTGGTTTCTGTCCGTGGTGATGCGGATGTGGGTGCATCCAGGATCGTCGGTAGTGCGGAGGGAACGAGATTCGACCTTGTGTCCTCGGGTGGCTCGGCCCCGGTTTCTCTTCCCCTCGTCGGTGACTTCAATCTGTCCAACGCGCTGGTTGCCGCAGCGATGGCATCCGAGTTGGGTGTCGGACTCGATGTGATAGCGACCGGCTTGTCCGAGGTCCGACCGATATCGGGCCGCATGGAGGTCATCGCGCACTCCGGACCGTTCACTGTGATCGTCGACTACGCCCACACACCGGACGCGATCTCCGCGGTGCTCACGTCGCTGCAGCCGATTACATCCGGCCGAGTCGTCGCGGTTCTGGGAGCTGGCGGCGATCGCGACAAGCACAAGCGCGCCATCATGGGTGCAGCAGCTGGCAGACTGTCGGACCTGACGATCATCACAACCGACAACCCCCGAAGCGAAGATCCGGTAACGATCGCACGGGAGGTCCGGAGGGGCGCAATTGCTCAGCCGAGTGCAAACGTCCAGATGATCGTCGACCGCAGGGAAGCGATTCGATCGGCGATTTCGGGGGCCGACGACGGCGATGTCGTCGTCATCCTTGGAAGGGGCCACGAGCAGGGACAGGACATCGGCACAGAGGTTCTGCCCTTCGACGACCGGGCCGTGTCAAGAGAGGCGCTGCGCCGCAACGGTTGGGAGCCGTCATGAATGCAGTCTCGCTCGGCTGGACACTTGCTGATGTGGCGTCGGCGGTATCAGGGAATCTCATCGGCGAGGGCACCAGGACCATTGCGGCTGTCACGATCGACAGTCGTGGTGAGGTCGGGGGCGATCTCTTCGTCGCTCTGGTGGGTGAGTCGTTCGATGGCCATGCATTTGTGCCCGATGTGATGGATCGCGGGGCTGCCGGTGTCGTGGTCGCGAAGGATTCGGGTATTGACGTCACACCGCGAATCGAAGTCGAGTCAACCGTTGACGCGCTCGGCGCATTGGCGGGCAAGCGCAGGGACGAACTCGACATTCCGGTGGTCGCGATAACCGGTTCGACGGGCAAGACGTCAACGAAAGACCTGCTCGCTTCGGCCCTCGACGAGGCCTGGGCCTCACCGCGATCGTTCAACAACGAGATAGGCGTTCCTCTGACCGTTCTCGCAACGCCGCCGGACGCCAAGGTTCTTGTCCTCGAGGTTGGCTCAAGGGGCCGCGGTGACATTGATTGGCTCGCACCGATCGTTCGTCCGAACGTCTCGGTGATCACCAACCTCGGCGTCGTCCATCTTGAGACGTTCGGGTCGACCGAGGGTCTTGCGGATGCGAAGTTCGAACTTGTCGATGCACTCGATGCCGGTGGCGTAGCGGTGCTGCCCCTCGATGAGGAGTCCCTCCACCGTAAGGGTCATCACTCCACGATCACCTTCGGAGGTTCCGGTGCCCACGTTGCGGTGTCGCGGATCACGACCGATGATCTCGGGAGACCAACGTTCTCGATCGATGTCGACGGGTCTCATCATCGAGTGTCGCTCCGTCTCGCAGGGATCCATCAGGCAATGAACGCGGCCGCAGCCGTCGGGGTCGCGTCAGCCCTCGAAGTCGATGTCGATCGGTTCATAGAACGTCTGGACACGGCCTCGGGGTCGCCGTGGCGCATGGAGGTGCATGAGGGCACGTTCACCGTCGTCAACGATGCCTACAACGCCAATCCGCAGTCGGTGGAGAGCGCGCTCAGGACTGTTGCTGGTATGAGTGGTCGTCACGTGGCGGTGCTCGGCGTCATGTCGGAACTCGGGCACGTCTGCGGCCGAGAACACGTGCGGATGGGCGAGCTCGTGGGCAGCCTCGATTTCGCCGAATTGTTGGTTGTTGGCCCTGACCATGGATACGCCCTCGGCTTTCCTGGAGCGGCTCTCAAAGCCACCGATATTGAGGATGCAGCCGATACGCTTGTACGCATCATCGAACCGGGAGACGTCGTGCTGGTGAAGGCTTCGCGTTCAGCCAGCCTTGAACGTTTGGCTCTCCGTCTGATGGAGGACTCTGCATTGTGATCTCCCTATTGCTCTCTTCGGCGTTCGCGTTCGTGCTCGTGATATTCGTCACGCCGCTCGCGATCAAGTTCCTGCGACGTCGCAACATCGGGCAATTCATCCAGTCCGAGGTCGAAGGACACATGCACAAACAGGGTGTGCCCACGATGGGTGGCGTGGTGATCGTCGTTGGCGCCGCGGTCGCCTATCTGTTGGCGCACATCAAGGTGTTCACACTCGACGAAGGTTTCGGATTCGCGACCCAGCCGATGAGCGATAAGGCGCTTCTTGCTCTGTTCGCACTCATCGGAATGGCGATGATCGGCTTTGCCGACGACTTCACCAAGTTTGCCCGTAAGAGAAACGAAGGCCTCTCGAAGCGGTGGAAGTTCGGTGGCCAGCTGCTGATCGCTGCGGTGTTCGCCTGGGGTGCATCGGAGGCCGGTGTGAGCACCGAGCTGTCCTTCGCCAGACCCCTTGGGATCGATCTCGGACCAGTGCTCTTCTTCGGCCTTGTCCTCTTCATGCTCACGGCAACCGCGAATGGAGTGAACCTCACCGACGGCCTCGATGGACTCGTGGCGGGATCGAGTGCCCTGGTGTTCGGTGCGTATGTACTCATCGCGTTCTGGCAGTCCCGCGACCAGCTCGGCTTCTACGAGGTGGACGGAGCTCTTGACATCGCCGTCTTTGCAGCAGCCATCCTCGGTGCCGCGCTCGCCTTCCTCTGGTGGAATGCAGCGCCAGCCAAGATCATCATGGGCGACACCGGCTCCCATGCGATCGGAGGAGCCATTGCGGCCCTGGCGCTCCTGACGAACACACAACTGCTCCTCATCGTCATCGGCGGCCTCTACGTCATGGAGACCGTGTCAGTGATACTCCAGGTCATCTCGTTCAGAGGGTTCGGCAAACGGATCTTTCTGATGGCTCCAATCCATCATCACTTCGAGCTCAGGGGGTGGCCGGAGACGACTGTCATCATCAGGTTCTGGATCCTGTCGGGAATGACGGTCGCGATGGGCGTCGGCCTTTTCTACGGCGACTGGGTCTCGGGACCTGGATCGCTTTCGCCATGAAGACGCTCATTCTTGGTACGAACCTCCGCGGACTACCGCACGCCGCGAGGACGAGTCTCGAGGATGGTGCGGAGGTCATCGTGTACGACGCTGAGGCCGCTGACCCGCCTGCCGACCTGGTGGGTCGTGTGACCGTCCTGCCGACAGAGTGGGCCGTGGAGCACCTCGAAGGCGTCGATCGCGTTGTCGCGTCCCCGTGGTTCCCTGAGGTTGCCCCGCCGATATCCGATGCCCTCGCAGCTGGAATCGACATCATCACAGAGGCGGGGTTCGCTCTTGAACATCTCGATACGCCCTTTGTGGCGGTGACCGGTACCAACGGGAAGACAACGGTGGTCGAACTGATCACAGACATGCTGTGCGCCTCGGGAGTCCGGGCCGTGGGTGCCGGGAATGTGGGTGTCGCGGTCTCAGATGTCCGGCCTAATGACACCGACCTGCTGGTTCTGGAGTTGTCCTCGTATCAGCTCCGCTTTCTTGGCCGATCTGTGCCGGTCGCCGCAGCCCTGCTGAACATCGCACCTGATCATCTCGACTGGCACGGCACGTTCGCCGCCTATGCAGACGCCAAGGCCCGGATCTTCAAGGACATGGTTGGCGACGTGATCCTCGCATTCAACGTCGATGACGAGAACGTGGTCGATGTGGTCCGGAGTGCCAGATGTGCCCTCGTGCCCTGTTCGGGCTTTACCCTTCCAGAGGGTGGAAACGGGGTTGTCGACGGCTCCATCATGATCAACGGCCGCACCTTCCCAACCACGATTGTTGATCCGTCCTTCCTTTTCGACCTCGTGGCCGCTGGCACGGTCGCCCTCGCGTGCGGAGCGACCACCGACGGCGTTGCTGAGACCATCGGCTTGTTCGCTCCCGGAGCACATCGCAGGCAGGTCATCGAAACTGATGACGGCATCACATGGATCGATGATTCCAAAGCGACCAACCCACACGCGCAAGCGGCCGCGGTAGCAGCACATGCACCCGTCATCCTTCTCGCCGGCGGTCAGAACAAGGGACTCGACCTATCCCCGATCGCGCGGCTCGACGGTGTGTCCGAGGTCATCGCGTTCGGCGAGGCCGGTCCGGAGATCGGACGTGGGTCTGGTTCCGAGATAACGGTGGTTGGCTCACTCGGAGCAGCCGTTGTCGCTGCGCGTTCGGTCGCCGTGGTGGGTGACACTGTGCTGCTCAGCCCGGGGTGTGCCAGTTTTGACGAGTTCTCCTCCTACGCTGAGCGCGGTGACGAGTTTCAGCGAATGGTGAGACAGCCGAACGGATCCGCGGCATGACACAGACGGCCAACTCTCGCGACACTTCAGCGAGCGGCGCCGTGGTGCCGCGTCACCCGCGAACACACGCCAAGATCCGTTCGGCGGGGAGTCGTCGCTCTGTCTTCCTCCTGGTGGCGGTTGCAATGCTCGTGACGATTGGACTCGGCGCCATGTTGAGCGCGTCATCGGTCGTGTCGATCCGGGCGAACGCTGACCAATTCGAACTGTTCACGAAGCAGATGTTGTGGGTCGGTGTCGGACTCGGTGCGATGGTTTTCACGTCGTTCATCCCGTATCACGTGTGGCAGAAGTTCGCCCTACCCATCTACACCGCCGTGGTCGTCGGCCTCGTCTTGACGCTGATCATCGGGGACGAGAGGGGAGGAGCTGCTCGGTGGATCGAGATCGGACCCGTGACCATCCAGGTCGCAGAGTTCGCGAAATTCGCAACACTCAGCCTTCTCGCGGCCATACTCACGAAGAAGGACGCGTTGGTGTCCGACATCCGGCATGTCTTCGTTCCCGTCGCGGCGATTCTCGGCACGGTTGGGCTTCTCCTGATCGCACAACCTGACTTCGGGAATGTCCTGCTCATCGTCGTTCCAGCTTTCGTCGTGTTGGCTGCATCGACCGTGCCTCTTCGATTCGTCCTTTCGATGGCCGGACTCGGAGCGCTCGCCATGACCGCACTTGCCATGTCGGCCGACTACCGCAAGGCAAGACTCCTCGGATTCAGGGATCCGTTCGCCAATGCCCAGGGCACGGGACTCCAGGCGGTTCAGTCGATGGTTGCCCTCGGTACGGGAGGAATGTTCGGCGTTGGACTCGGTCAGAGTAGGGCGCGCTGGCTCTGGCTCCCGAACGCCCACACGGACTTCATCTTTGCGATCATCGGCGAGGAGACAGGATTCGCCGGCGCGGTCATCGTCATCACCCTGTTCGCGCTGATCACTATCGTCGGTGTATCGATCGCGTATCGAGCACCCGACATGTACGGCAGATTGCTCGCCGTCGGGATAGTCGCATGGCTCACCGTGCAGGCGCTTGTGAATATCGGTGGTGTCGTAGCGGTACTCCCGATCACCGGTGTTCCACTGCCGTTCATCTCCGCCGGCGGCAACGCGATGCTTGCGAACCTTGCCGCGATCGGAATCCTGCTCAACATCTCGCGAGCATCCGACCGTGCCGATCGGGCATCGGATCGCTCATGAAGATCGGAATCGCGGCGGCAGGCTCAGGGGGGCACGTGTTTCCCGCTCTCGCCGTTGCCGATGCGCTCTGCCGATCCGGGTTGTCGCGGGACGACATCGTGTTCTTTGGTGGGGACCGGATGGAGGCTGACACCGTGCCGGCGGCTGGCTATACGTTTGTACAGGTGGATATGCACGGAATCAGACGATCGCTCTCGACCGACAACTTCACCCTGCCCCTCAAGATCAGACGTGCGACGTCGGTGATCTCCGAGACGATCCGTGACGAGGGGATCAGGGCCATGGTCGTGTTCGGTGGATACGTGTCAGGGCCCGCCGGTCGGGCGGCGAAACGCATGGGCATACCGCTGATCATCCATGAGGCGAATGCAGTGCCCGGTGTGGCGAACAAGATGCTGGCGCCGAGCGCCGACACCGTGTATGTCGCATTCGAACCCGCAAAGGCAAAGTTCAAGAATCCGATCGTGGTCGGCAATCCCCTCCGCGAGGAGTTCGAGACCTTCGACCGCGACGCGCTGAGGGACGATGCGAGATCTCGCTACCAGATTCCGTCCGATGCGATAGTCGTCGGCATCTTCGGCGGGAGCCTTGGTGCCGCTGCGCTCAATGACATTGCAGCCCAGATGGCGATCGATCCGTCACGTGAATTCGAGATCCTCCATCTGACGGGTCAACCCCACTTCGATGCCATGAGTGATAGGGCTGTGGGTGTCGACGCGTGGACGGTACTGCCGTTCGAGGAGGACATGCAGTGGTTCTATGCCGCTTGTGATGTTGTTGTCTCGCGTGGTGGGGCGATCACCGTGTCAGAGTTGCATGCAACCGCCACGCCGGCGATCGTTGTCCCGCTCCCCGCGGGGAAGGGATACCAAGCGTTGAATGCGACGGACCTCGTCAACGCCGGTGGGGCGATCGTAAAGTCCCAAGACCTCAGACATGAGATCATCGAAGCGGTGTTCGACCTTGCAGCAGATGAGACAAGACGCAGCACAATGGCCGATACCGCCACAGCATCGCGCCACACCGGTGTCGCGGCGACCATCGCTAGAAGAGTATTGGAGGTAGCTCGTGACACCGAGTGAGGCCATACCCCATCGCGTCCATGTGATCGGTGCCGGGGGAGCGGGAATGTCCGGTCTTGCAAAGCTCCTGAGCCAACTGGGGCACCAGGTCACCGGATCCGATGTCAAACCGGGCCGCATGCTCGATTCCCTTGCCGACGTCGAGGTCGAAACCTGGGTGGGCCATCGTCCGGAGTCCGTCGAATCGGTTGACCTCGTTGTTGTGTCTTCAGCTGTGCCAAGGAGCGATGCGGAGATCATGAAGGCTGAGGCTCACGACATCCCCGTGTGGGAACGGCCGCAGCTTCTGGCTGCCCTGACGGGACGCATGTTCACGATCGGGTTTGCCGGTACCCATGGCAAGACCACGTCGACGGCGCTAGCCGTTGCGGCCTTCCGCGGGATCGGAATCGATCCGAGCTTCCTTGTTGGCGGCGAGATGATCGGTCTCAACACCGGAGCACACCTCGGTGAAGAGGATCTGTTCGTTCTCGAGGCCGACGAGGCGTTCGGCACCTTCCGGCATCTTCACCTCGCTGCCGCGCTCGTCACCAACATCGAAGCTGACCATCTCGACTACTACGGCACGGTGGCGGCACTCGAGGATGCTTTCGCACAGGTCGCAGGCAGGGTGTCCGGCCCCCTCGTGGGATGCATAGATGATCCAGGCGTCAGGCGACTTGACCAGCGGATCCCTCTTGTCTCGTACGGTTTCTCACCCGGGTCCACATGGCAGATCGTCGACCACCGTCACACTGAAGGTGGTCAGCGATTCAGACTCGTGGGCCGCGGCAACGATGTCGAGGTTGCCCTGCCCAAACCAGGAGCGCACCTTGCTTCGAACGCAGCAGGGGTTCTC
>JAUVQC010000114.1 GCA_030598305.1 Actinomycetes bacterium | reverse complement strand
GTGTATCTGGCAATCACAACGTGGGGCAGCGCGACAAGGAATCCGAGCAGCAGAACGGTCGCTGTGGTCCAAGCGCTCGTGTGCCCGCGGGCGAGTCGATAGGGGTCCGCGACCCCAGCGACGCGCCACACGACGATGAAGAGGTTGGCGACGAGGATCCCGCGTAGGACCGCAGGTGACACGAGGACTCCTAGGAGCTCGAAACGCGGCGTACGTGCTACGACCACGACCAGCGCGATCAGACCGATCGTTGGCACCACCATGGCTGCGGCGCGCCACCACCGCCCGATGTACCCGTGCCCGAGGCCGGGGAACACTGCGCCGAGTACCGCGGCGACGAGGCCGCTACGTGCAGGGCTCTCGTTTGATCGATCGGTCATGTACCAAGGCTATCGCACCTATCTCGAAATGGGGCTGGGACCTGAGGTGCGTTGATGCCGGTTCCCTTAGCCCATGCCGAGGGCGGCCAGGGTACGGGGACCGACGAGGCCGTCGACCCACAGCTTCGAGTACTTCTGGAAGGAGAGAACGGCTCGTAATGTCAACGGCCCAAATATTCCGTCCGCCGGTCCGGCCTCGAATCCTTGCGTGTTGAGCGAGCTCTGAAGTGTCCTGACCCCGCTGCCACGGGAACCGACGGACAGAATCGCACCGGTCGCGTCGTCGTGTTCAAGTCCTGCAATGGCGGTCCTTGTCGCTCGCCCCACCCTCCCATCGACGTCGAGTCCGAAGTCCGCTTGGAACGCCTCGACAGCATCCTCGGTCAACGGTCCGAACCTGCCGTCGATACCGCCGACGCTGTGGCCGAGGTCCTCGAGGGCCACCTGCAGCGCCCGCACATCGGCGCCATGGAGGCCCCGACTGAGTACTCGTGCTCCGCCTATGAGCGGATCACGAGGCCCGTGTCCGATGTCATTGCCACCAGCGGCAACCAGGGAGCTGTACGAGTTGACAATCGTGCCCGATGGGTCACGCAGCTCTAAATGGACATGTGGGTCGGTGTTCTCTGCATTCCCGCTGTCACCGACCCAAGCGATGTGTTGACCGGCTTCTACCCGGACACCTGGCCTGACGAACTGCTTGATTCCCCACCCCTTGCCGTCGTCCGTACCGGTCGTGTCGTTGTCGAGGTGGATGTACCAGCTCTCCCATCCATCATCGTGTTTGATAACGAGGGAGCAACAGCGGTCAGGATTCATTTGAGATTGCGATGTCCAGTTCACAAGTCGGATGACACCTGACGCGACAGCAACCACCGGCGTCATCTTGTCCGCCATGAGGTCCTGGCCGGTGTGGAATCCGTGGGAGCGCCCGGCCCAGAATGTGTCGGAGAAGTGGTGGGGGCCGTCGATGGGGAACACGAGGTCGTAGTCGACGTCCTCGCCAAGGTCCGCACCGAGTGCGACTCCTGGCATCACTGCAACGAACGAGACAACGCTCACCGCGATAACGAGAATCCTTCTCCAAGCCATGGAGGTGGTATCGGCATGCGAGCTGAGCCGTTTAGCTGAATCAGGTTTTCGAGAGCGGAGCGTTTCGCCGACGGAGTCGGCTAGTTGACCGTCAGGATCTGTGGAGTCGGATCGGTGACCCATACGCCGATCTCTTCGTCAACCGTGACATCGGCAGACTCGATAACGCCCTTGAACCAGCCGTCGACCGCTATTGCGAGCGCATCCCGCTCCATGGCAACGCGCACAACCTCTGGTGTGGCCTCCTCGCGCTGTGTGACCAGGATGAGGTGGAACCCGAACTCTGTTTCGACCGGTTCGGTCACGACATCGATGTCAGCTGCCAACGTTGCGGCAGCGAAGGACTCGACGTAGTCCGATGGTGAGGCGCATCCAAGGTCGCCACCGTTGGCACCCGAGGCTGTATCGATGGAAACCTCCTGGGCCACGACGGCAAAGTCGTCACCCGCATCAAGACGCTCCTGTGTCGCAATCGCTTCTTCTTCGGTCAGGACGAGGATGTGGAGGGCGCACACGACCGTCCAATCGAGCCTGTTGTTCGCCAGCTCGCTGTTGACATCGTCATCGCTCACGGATTCGCCATCCGAAAGATTTGCCTGGATGGCATCCTGGATAATGAGCTGTTTGGTGAACTGGCGGATGCCCTCCTCGGATGCCTGTACCTGGTTGAGGTACTCCTCGAGGGTGGCTCCCTCGCCCTGGTTGGCCACAAGTTCATCGAGTCGTGCGTCGATCTCGTCGTCGGTTGGCTCGATGCCTTCAGCTGCAGCAGCTTGGGAGATCGCCTCCCATTGGATGACGACAGAGAGGTAGCGAGTGAAGTCCGTCGTTGCGGACGGGTCGTCAGTGTCCGGAACGAGGACCTCGACCTGGGAACGCGTGACATCCTCGCCGTTCACCGACGCAACGATCTCGTCGCTTCCACTACACGCGGACACGACAATCGAGAACACGGCCACCACCGCGAGGAATCGTTTCATGCAATACCTTTCATAGAACCGGGAGGCTACGTCACCTTTCGACATACAGCCGTCGAGGGCCTCGCGCTCCGCGGATAGGATGTGGCTGCACGGGAAGGAGCGACATGAAGACGATATCTGTTTCACGCGAGATCGCTGCACCAGCGGATGTTCTGTGGACGATCATGACCGACCTGAGGAGCTTCGAAGAAACGATCTCGGCGATCGAATCCGTCGAGATCCTCTCGGAGGGAACCGGATTCGAGATCGGAACGAAGTGGCGCGAGACGCGCACGATGTTCGGAAAGCAAGCAACCGAGGTGATGTGGGTCACCGAGATCGATGCTGGCCGCAGGTACGTGGTGAACGCGGAGAGCCACGGCTCGAAGTACACCACCGAAATGAGCGTGACCCCGATGGGCGACAGCTCGTGTCAGGTCACCATGGACTTCGGAGCCGAGGCGGTTGGAACCATGGCCAAGTTCATGACGGCCACCGTCGGGAGGTTCTTCGAGAATGCCACAAAGAAGGCATTTGCCCAGGATCTCGATGACGTCGCTACCGCCGCCGAGGCGGAGTCGTAGCAGGCACAGGACACCAGACAGTTAGCCTGCGAGCCCCATGGACCAGATGCCGGCTGACGTAGATTTCGACGCGCTCGAAGAGATCGAGAAGCGACTGCTGTGGCTCTCGACACGGATGATCGACTACGCAAACCGCCGCGGCGACACGGAGATCAAGGTCGGTGGACACCAAGCTTCATGCGCGTCAATGGCGACGATCATGACCGCTCTGTGGTTCGCACACATAGGAGGGGACGACAAGGTTGCGGTCAAGCCGCACGCATCGCCGTTGTATCACTCCATCAAATACCTCACTGGTGAGCTCGACCGCAGCTATCTGACAACGCTCCGACAGTTCGGAGGACTCCAGGCGTATCCGTCGCGAACCAAGGACCCGGATGTCTCTGACTTCTCTACGGGATCAGTTGGCCTCGGCGCGGTCGCACCACTCTTTTCCTCGGCAACCCGTCGCTACGTCGACGACCACTTCGGCGAGACACGACCAGCCCGTTTCATCGCCATTGCTGGTGACGCCGAACTCGATGAGGGAAACGTGTGGGAGGCCATTGCCGATCCATCGCTTCAAGGCCTTGGCAACGTCATGCTCATCGTGGACCTCAACAGACAGAGCCTCGATCGGATCATCCCCGGGATCCAGGCGCAACGCCTCATGAGCTTCTTCCGTGACGCCGGATGGCATGTGGTTGAGGCAAAGTACGGCACGAAGCTCCAATCGTTGTTCGCCGAACCCGGCGGGGAATCAGTGCGCGAACACATCGATGCGATGTCGAACGAGGAATACCAGAGCCTGTTCGCGTACACCGGGACCGAGCTGCGCACACGCTTCCTTGCGAGCGCAGCATCGGAGGTGAGCGATGCGATCTCTGGAATCAGCAATTCGGACCTTGCTTCTGTCATCCAGAACCTCGGCGGGCATGACATGCGCGTCCTTGTCGAGGCATATCAAGCATGCGACTCGGTCACCGATCGTCCGAGTGTCGTGTTTGCCTACACGATCAAGGGGTGGGGCCTTCCAATTATCGGAGACCCCATGAACCACTCGGCACTGATGAGCGCGGCCCAGGTGGAGAAGCTTCGTGACGAATTCGGGTTGACGGCCGACTCGGAGTGGGATCGTTTTCCACAGGAGTCTGCCCCGGGGATCATCTGCTCGCGGATCGGCGACGAGGTCAACAACGAACCGACACCTCCACGTCCAGTCCTGGTTGTACCCGACGAATCCGATGCTCGACAGAAGCCAACGACGTCGTCCCAGGAAGCGTTCGGAAGATCTCTCGTCGCGCTCGGACGCAATGAAGTCCTTGCACAACGCCTTGTCACGGTGTCACCCGACGTCTCCGTTTCAACGAGCCTTGGTGGATGGATCAACGCCCACGGCGTATATGCGACCACCGAGCGGCACGACTACTTCGATCAGGACCGGGTCCTCAAGTGGAAGCCGAGCCCGATCGGCCGTCACATCGAACTTGGTATCTCCGAGATGAACCTGTTCCTTCTGCTCGGACAGCTGGGACTCGCCCACGAGCACCACGGAGAGATGCTGATTCCGATCGGCACGGTGTACGACCCGTTCGTCCTCAGGGGCCTCGATGCAATGATCTACTCGCTGTACAACGGCTCACGGTTCATCGTTGCAGGGACACCGGCCGGTATCACGTTGTCTCCCGAGGGCGGTGCGCACCAGTCGTCGATCACGCCTTCGGTTGGCCTCGAGGTTCCGGGTATCACCCAGACGGAACCAACCTATGGGAAGGCACTCGACTGGCTCCTCCTCGATGGCATTGCACGATTGTCCGATGACGAAGGGACCAGCCTGTACATCCGCATGTCGACCCGACCCATCGACCAATCACCGTTCGACAGTGCCACCGAACGCATCGGCCGGGCAGCCCACATGGCGGATGTCCTTGCCGGCGGATACCGCCTCGTCGAACCCGCTGGGGGTGAGCCACTCGTCATCGCGGCGTCGGGTCCGGTCATGCCAGAGGTCCTCGCGGCAGCCGATCATCTTTCGGACGAAGGCCTGTCCGTAACCGTTATCGATGTCACCAGCCTCGACCGCCTGTACCGAGGCTGGCTCGATGCTCTGGCAGACGCTACGAGAACGTCAACGGTGCCGCACGATTTCGGTCAGATCGGGCGTTTGATTGGACCAGACGAACGATCGGCTCCCATCGTGACCGTCCACGACGCGGCGTCCCACTCAATGGCATGGCTCGGGTCCGTGTTCGGCCAGAGGGTCGTTCCCATTGGTGTGGACCGCTTCGGGGAGTCCGGAACGATC
>JAUVQC010000095.1 GCA_030598305.1 Actinomycetes bacterium | reverse complement strand
GTGAAGGACACGCCCGGGTTGCTCGCAGCCATCGTCGGGGGTGGAGTGGCCGTGGCCGCAGTGGGACTGCCATATCACCTCGGTCTGCCGCTCGGTACCGCAGCAGGTATCGCGGTTGGCATGCTCTCTGAGAGCAGGCCCTCATGACCATGTGGCTGGTTGTCGTCACGGCGGGCGTCGCAACATTTGCGATGCGTTTCGTGTTCATCGGATTGTTCGGGAAGATTTCCGTACCTCCAATCCTCGAGCGGAGCCTCCGTTACATCGCCCCCGCAGTGCTCGCTGCACTCACGCTCCCTGCCGTGGTCTCTCCCGGAGGGACATTCGACCCGTGGAACGTGTTCGTGCCCGCAGCGATCATCGGCGGGATCGCCGCGTGGGCGACCAAGAGCATCGGTGCGGCGATTCTCGTCGGACTCCCCGCACTCTGGGTTCTCCAAGCTGTCGTATAGCTAGCGACCGATCCACTCGGCATCGCGCTTGTCGAGAAACGCTTGAACGCCTTCTCGGGCATCCTCGGTGAATGACACCGCCGTAAGACCGATATGGAGATGGTCAAGGGCCGTGTCGATGTCCATGTCCTCCATGGCATAGAAGGAAGACTTTCCGAGGGCTAGGGCAGCTGGTGACTTACTCGCCAGGATGTGTGTCGTCTCAGCAACCGCAGCGTCGAGATCGTCAGCGGGCACGACCCGTGTGACGAGGCCCATCTCACGGGCTTCGACCGCATCGATGATCTTCCCGACAAGCATCATCTCGAGAAGTTGCTTCCGCCCAGTGAGGGGGAGGAGAACCGTTGAGATCATCATGGGCCACAGGCCGAGGTTGATCTCGGGTGTCCCGAACTTGCTGTGGTCGGCCGCAATGGTGATGTCACACGCCGCTGCCACTCCGAAGCCGCCGCCAAGTGCAACACCGTTGATGCGCCCGACGATCGGCTTCGGGTTTGACCGCATGACGCGAAAGAGATCGGCGAGGATCCCTCTCGACTGATGATCCGGAAGCGGCGAGTCAACGAATCCTCCCGACAGATCACCACCGGCCGAGAACGCGGCGTCGCCTGCACCTGTGATGACGATCACGCGCACTGCGTCGTCCAACCCGGCAGAACGTACTGCATCGGTCAGCTCAGCCATCACACTGAGCGACAGCGGATTGCGCCTCTCTGGGTCATCGATCGTAATGGTCGCCACTCCATCTTGGACGTTGTACGTGATCACGATGCTCCTCTGATGCGGGGTCGCGAAAGACTATAGAAAAGCCTCCGTGCCAGGTGTTCCGCATCTCAGCGTGCTGGCTATTCTCAACCTATGCAGTGGATGATGCTCGTACTCGTGATTTCGATCCTGGTCGGATGGATTCGAGGGGGCAAACTGCGGAATCTCACGGAGATCCGCGTGAGAATGTGGTGGCTCTTGCCCTTCGGCTTCCTTCTGCTTGCCGCGTCATCATTCGTACCGACAGACAATCACGAAGTGGCCGTTGCGCTGATCCTGATCTCGTATCTCCCACTGCTCTTGTTCGTGTGGCTGAACAGGGAGATGGCAGGAATGTGGATCGCAGGTCTGGGAATCCTCATGAATTTCACGGTCATCGTACTCAACGGTGGCATGCCCGTACTCACCGAGGCTGTGACGATTGCGGGTGGTTCGACCGATGTGGTGCTCGGCGCAAAACACGTCATCCTCGACGAGAGCACACGCATGGCGTTCCTGGCTGACACGATTCCACTGCCGGGCGCGGTACTTTCACTCGGCGACGTGTTCCTTGCGATCGGCATCGGTGTGTTCCTCGAAGATCAGATGCGCAGGCCTCTGAGCCTTTTCGCGCACGGCGTGACAGGAGTCCCCGGCTCCGCAGCGGAGTGACGACGCGAGACAGAGAGTCATGCGTCGTGGAGCGCAGCGGTCTCGACCGCTAGTGAGCGATCACGCCCCGGAAGACAAGCACCCTGCGCAGAGAGGCTGCGACACGAGGATCGAACTCGTAGGCAGAACCCTGGTGGATGCGTTCGAGTGATTCGACCGGTGATAGCCCTTGTTCGATCTGGGCCTGGTCGTATGCGCTTGCGACCTTGATGATCTTCGAGGTCATCGGGATATCAGGATCGAACTCCACCCCGGGGGAACGATATGGACGGTGCTGTAGCCTCACCAGCTCGCTCACGTTCTGGAGGTAGGGAGCTTCCGCAATGATCTGTGCACCCCAGCGCGCAATGTCCTCGTCGGTGAACCCCGCACGGAGGATTGCTGGCTCGTTGAGCGTGATTCGGCCAACGTCGTGCATCAACGCTGCGTACTCGAGCTCGGTCACATTCGATGGGCTCAATCCCATCTCCTGTGCAATGGCCACCGCGACGTCTGAGGTTCGTGTCGAGTGCCCTCTCGGAGCGAGACCGGCAACCTCAGGGATCTGCGCGAGAGCCTTGATGGTCTGACCATAAGTCACCCGGGTCGATGAGTACCGCTCGAATGCAGTATGCGCGAACGCATAGGGCAGGATCGCAACCGCTATCGCCCACAAGCCCATGACCTCCCAAGCCAATCCGAATAGTGTGCCGGCGGCGAACATCGACAGGACGACTGCCCAATCCTCGAGGGCGAGCAGCCAGAGATACCTGCCAGCGAGGTCACTTCGTTCGAGTCCGACGAATGCCTCAACAAGCGCACGAAGCCCGAACCATGCGAAGCCGGCGATTGCCACGGCGCCGAGGACGCTCCACGTCGACTGAAGGGTGAGCGCAGACGTGATGAACGCGTACGAGTACGAGTACACGACAACGTAAATGACCATCGCCAGAGCATCGGCCAGGTAGTCACCATCGACACGATGCGTGCCGAGGTCGAAACGACTCTGGAGCAGCCAAGACGCGACGAGCGCAATGGAGATCGATGCGCCGAGGGCAATCGGATCGTTGAGGAGTACCGACGCTGCAACAGCGGCACCTATGCCAAGGCTCAATCGGGAACCTGACGGTGCGGGGACGGTGATAATCGACACACCTGTGATCACGATCGACCACAGCGCCACGTCGAGGAGCCACGGGATGGGATCGGTAGCGGTATCTACGACGCCTAAGGCCACCAGTATGCCAGCACCGACCAGGAGCGCTATCCAAGCCCCGATCGTAAGGATCTTGATCCTGGACTCAGCCATGTGCGGCCTCCGTCCCCTCGTCTGCCCGTCGCCGTGCATGCATCGGGTCGAACGCAAGTTCATCGTTCATACCGGCTTCGGCTCGACGTCTGGCCTCATGCTCGGTGAGCTCCACCGGTGAGCCGTACTGCTCGCCTGCCGAGGTGAGCGCAGCGATAAAGGCTTCGACAACTTCGGGATCGAACTGGGTGCCTCCGAATCGACGGAGCTCCTTGAACGCGTAGTCCTGGGTCAGGGCAACTCGGTATGACCGCGTTGAGGTCATCGCGTCAAAGGAGTCTGCCACTGCAAGGATTCGAGCTTCGAGGGACGGCGCCTCCCCATGGCCGCTACTGGATCCGTGATACCCACCACCATCAAAGTGAGCGTGGTGGTTCGAAGCGATCTCCACCATCGGCCTGAGGAAGTCGACCTCATTGAGGAGGTCCTCGACATGGTGGACATGGCCCTGCATCGACTCGTACTCCTCCTCGGTGAGTCGGGTCTTCTTGCGGATCAGATCACGAGGGACCGCGAGCTTGCCGACATCGTGGATGAGGGCGGACCAACGCACCATCTCGAGCCTTGTGCCGTTGAAACCCATCTCTTCGCCGATCATGTTCGAGAAGTAGGCGACACGCTCGGTATGACCTCGGGTGTAGAGATCCTTCGCCTCGAGCGCCTTGATGAATCCCGCAAGCGTCGATAGCTGGGCCTGACGCAGCCGTGCGTACGACTCGAAGGCCAAGTATCCAGTAAAGAACACGATCGCGATGAGCGGAATCGCGGCGGTCCCGAGAAGGAGATAGGTGACACCGAGCATTCCGCCTAAGAAGCCCATGCCCACGAAAGGGACCATGATCTGTGCGACGTGCGACCAAGCCGATGCCTCGCGATGCCCATAGACACGGAAGACGATGAACGCAACCAGTTGGAAGTTGACAGATCCATAAACGATGGCACCTAGACCCGACGCAACTGCGGTCCAACCGATCGAAGAGCTGTCTGTTGCTGCCAGAACCATGACCGTCGTACCGACGCCCGCGGCGGCGGTGATGATCATCTGTCCGAAGTTGACCGCCGGTTGGAACCAGTGACGATTCCGTATGTCCTCAGGCTGAAACAGACCCAACGCCGCGATCGTCGTGCAACCGAGCACTGCAGACTCGGGTCCGAATACAACAGCGGCAGTCATGATCACCATCACACTCGGCGAGGCGAAGAGCTTGTCATTGACCTCGACGGTTCGCCATTCAAAGAAGACAAATGCCGCGGCGAACATCGCCCACAGCCAGATCGGTCTGGGGAACTCCTGAACGAAGAACAGACCACCAAGAATCACCAAACCGATGATCGGGAAGGCGATCGCCATCCGAATCTTCGCTCGGCGCTGTCTGGCTAGTTCATTGGGGAACATGGGTTCCTCGTGTTCAGGAACGAGGAGGGGCGCCCGGGTCACTCGCTAGCCGACTCTAAGAGTCGCGGCGCCCGCCATAAGGGCCGACGCCAGTGTTCCAAGGGTCAATACGAGTTTGACATATCTGCTCTTCACGTGGGCCTCCAGAAATGCAACATTCTCAGGCCCGACATCAGATTCGTCGGTTCATGGAATGTGTGTTCCGCTCCGCTGGAGTTGTCCGTTATGAGCTACCCGGGGTCCACCACCTCCAATGCTCGGAGGATCCCTCTCCCGAGCAAAACGTTCGTATTTCGGTTTTCCTATGCCTGTCCCAACCGAATTCAGAACCTACGCAATATTCCCCGCGTAGAGACGTATCGGACCCCGCCCAAGGGGTCTGCCGCCATAGCGCTGGCAGCAGAAGCCAATTTACCGGAATTCGGCGGAAACTGCAAGGGTTTGATCAGTTGTCAGAAGACGGAAGCCAGAACTCTTCGCTCTCAGATACTTGTTGAATCCTCACTCTCTGTCCGGATTCGGCTAGCCTCGCCGCGAGATGGCAGTGAATTTCAGAGAACTCGAAGAGAACCTCACACGGATGGACTCGGTCGATGCAGCCCGGGTCGTGAACCAGGGCAGCACGATCACGGAACTCCACGTGATCGCAGCAATGGACAAACCTGCAAAGCAGGTCGTACGGGACGTCCAGAGCCTTGCAATGGCACGTTTCGGCGTCACGATTGATCATCGCGTGATCTCCGTGGTGCAGATCAGCCCACATCAGATTGACATTGCATCGGGTGCCAGGGCCGCCCTCATGCGGGTTGACGAGTCACCGAACGGGACCCGAACCACCATCGAGGTCACCCTGCGCCACGACGACGAGGAGCATGTGGGATCCGCCACCGGCCCCGCGGTCATCTCCGCAAGGCATCGATTGGTTGGCGAGGCAACGATCGACGCCATCGAGCAGACGTTCCCGACCATGCCACCGATCGCCCTCGATGCGATCTCCATAACCCCCGTCGGACAGAACAACGTGGTCGTCGCCATCGTCGTGTCAGCGGGGACCCGCGGGTCAGAGGACATCAATGTCGGATCGGCTGTCGTGTCGAACGATCCGGACGACGCCTCCGTGAAGGCGGTGCTCAACGCACTCAACCGACGCCTGGGGAACCTCGAAGAATGAGCGCTCCGCTTCGTTCGGACGAAGCACGGATCTCCACGAGACCAACCGATGGCACCCGCAGCATCGTCGTATCTCCCCACTACCT
>JAUVQC010000111.1 GCA_030598305.1 Actinomycetes bacterium | reverse complement strand
CTGAGCGGTCGTGCAACGCAACCTGCACCGCGAGATCCCGTCCGTGGTCTATCACCGTGCATGTCGCATCGACCCACCGGTGCGCCACCCGATCCGTCAGGATCTGGAGGCTTTCGAGAGTGATCGGTTCGAGCCGATCCCACACGACCTGCATCGCGCGGTCGAGTCGGAATCGATCCTCTGTCACAACGAAATCGCCAACACTCCCACCGAGCAACGTCGATACGGGCCGCTGCAGGATCTCACCAGCAGCAACGTTGGCGTACACGATCTGTGAGTCGTCCTGGATTATGTAGCCCGTTGGTGCAGCATCCATCAGCTTTCGATATCGCTCGCCACCGGTCTCGGCGGCAGCAGCCAACTGGACCACGTACACGTCCAACGCTCGGAACAGGACGTACGCACCACTCAGGACGATCGTTCTGGCGAAAAGTACGCCAATGTCGGTGGCCTCGGACGCGGACGAATCGGCGTCCACAAGTCCCGTCGCAACTGCTGCGATTTTCGACACCTCGAGTACAACGCCAAAGAGTGTGATGCGCGCGGCACTCATGGCAGGACTCAGGAAGACGACGATCGCTATGGCCCATATCGACAGCAGGAGTGACATCGCACCTGCCCACGGGACGAGCAACCAGAGCAGATACGACGCGACCAGGTCGATCGACGCAGAGAACCGCACACCGGCGAATCGATCCCCACGCCTAACGATGAACGGTGCGAACGCACCCAACGCGACAAGTCCGACCCCACCGACCTTGACTGCGATCGGGACCGATGGGACGAACACAAGGGGAATGCTCGCAGCGAGGTACACCGCAACGCGAACGCGCAGCAGAAACCCGACGAGCCGATGGCGCTCGGAGCGTTTCAACAATCCAGATGACATTGGATTTCTCATCGGCTCGAAGCCGACGAAACTGAAGGGCTGTGCGGACTTTCAGCTAGTTGTCCATCCCGATGGCAAGGCCTGCGACTGCTGCCATAAGGCCGAGAACCACAGGAACGACAGCGATCGCTGCCGTCATCCGCTTCGACGGTGCCTCCTCGAGATCCACCATCCACGTGGAGAACGTCGTGAAGCCACCAAGCACGCCAATGGTGATCGGTGATGTCGCGACATGGATCAACCCCGATGCCACCAATCCGACAACCAGACCGAGCAGGAACGATCCCACGATGTTCACAACCGTGATACCGACGGGAAAACCATCATCAGCCTTAGGGATCATCGATGCGAGACCCCATCGAAGCAAGGAGCCGATGCCACCACCGAGCGCTATCAACAGTGGCGTCATCGAGGAACTCCGAGTCGCCTGCCCATTCGCGCTGTCGCGAATCCACCAAGGACCGAAACCAACACGTACGCGGTTCCGGCCACCCAGGCACCGCTCCGGAACAGTGCAGCGGATTCCACGCTGAAGGCGGAGAACGTGGTGAAGGACCCGAGGACACCCACGCCAACGAACGCCACAACAGGCGTCGACCAGGGGGCTGCGTGGCGTGCCCGCTCGGCGAACCATCCGAGCACGAACGCCCCCACGAGGTTCACTGTCAGGACAGGTGGCAGATCCGACGAACCAAGGCCGATCATCGCTTCACCTACGGCGAACCGCAACGAGGTTCCTGCAACCCCGCCGAGGAACACCGCAGCAGCAACTTGAAACGAACGACCCATCGGTCGGGGAAGGTACCAGCCAACAATCGACAACTTCTTGTCCTCAGCCGCCAGTCGTCAGTCGTGAGTCATCCGTCACACATCGCACTCGCCCTGCCCGATGGGGATGGACTCACCGGCGTCCTGTCCGGCGAAGACGCGTTGTACCTTTGACCGGATTCGGTTGACATCCGGTATCGGGTGGTACAGGTGGTCGCGCTCGCTCTCCCAGTACGCATGGGTGAATCCGACGGTTTGGATGTCGTCGAAGTCCAGCCCGGCCGCGGCACCGATGAATTCGGCTGCGAACGAGCGCGGGATGTCCGTCACGACAGAGTGCTCGAGGGCATCAACGATTGCGGGGAATGACCGCAGTACCGTGAACGGATCGGCCTTCGCTGCGACTCCACGCAGCATGCATCTTTGGCGTTCCATGCGGGCATAGTCGCTCGACCCCTTTCGTGCTCTCGCATATGCGAGGGCCTCGGATCCGCTGAGATGGTTCCATCCCACATCAACGTCGACCTTTGCCCACGGATCACCTTCACGGGGTGGAGATACCTCGGACTGGAGTGGTTCGCGGACGTTCACATCGATTCCACCGATCGCGTCCACAAGGTCAACGAAGGCTGCCATGTCGACGAGCGCGTAGTAGTCGATCCGTGTACCCATGAGCCCGCTGAGGACGTCGCGCAGGGCAGCCATACCCGGGTCAACCTCGTTGGGATAGGTTCTCGTCCATCTCCGTGTGAAGGGATAGAGAGCGTTCAACTGTTCAGGGAAGCACTTGCAGCTCTCCCACTCTGGTGGCTCCTGTCCCTCTTCGACCGGTTCTGGTTCCGGGGCGATCCTCTTCTCGAACTCGGCGAAAGCATTCTCGAACCTCTTCGGGAGTGGTATTGAGCCCATGTTCCGAGGGAAGCTGAAGAGGGCGGCCGTGCCTGTGCCCGTGTGAATCGAAGCGACGATCATGGAGTCTGTGCGCATACCTCCCCGCCCGGGTCCAGCATCACCCCCGGCGATGAGCACCGTGATCCGACGCTCACCGACTCGCTCGTTGAATGGCAGGAACGGTGCCGGTGACCTCGCGGATCTTTCGCCAGCGATACGGATACGGGTCGCAACCGCATCGGGATCCCACATCTCGGGATTGAATACCGATTCGAACTCGGGTCGGGGAGTTCCAAGGGCGGGGTCCGGCACGATGTCTGCATCGGTTCCGATGGGGATGAGAGGTTCTGCCACGACGTCACCCTCAACGATGAAGACCGTCGATACAAGCGTTACGGCGTCAATGACGTATCGCCCGACAATCAGGTGAGGTGTGATGACGAGCAACGCAAGCAACGACCAGCCGACAGCAAGTGACATGGTACCCATCGGTTGGCTGCCAAGGATCCTGAATGCATCTGCTGCTGCGCCCACGCGCCAGAGTGCACCAAGGGCGTTCAACCAGAAGACCCCCCACAGGACGGTGGGGTCGAGGGCTGCATTGACGAGGTCGGTGAACGAGATGCCGAGGCCGAAGAAGAGCGCGATACCGGCCACAACCATGGGCGAGAACCAGGCCAATCCGCGGAGATATCGACGGGCGTACGCGTGGCCGAGTCCGGGAACGACGACACTGAGCGCAGCGCCGAGCCACGGTCGGTATGACGGGATCGACTGCCCATCCCCTACTGCGTGTCGTCTGTCAGTTGATACGTCGGTGGCCATCGTCCCCTCGAACGCCTGATATCGCAACGGTACCGCGGAATCAGAGATGCGGTAGGTGAACCGTCAGATCCTGCACTCTGAATCACGACCTGTCTCGAACTCGGTATCGACGTCTGCATTGAGCGCCCAGCGCACCATTGCGTGGATCCGGAGAAGGTCCGGAGTCGGCTTTCCCCGGTAGTCGAGGTTGGGCGTGTAGTACGGCGGCACAAACCCGATCGTCGCGATGTCGCTCAGATCGAGCGAAGATCCGCGCCTCAGGAGGGATGGCAGCAGCTCGAGTGGGATATCGGTCCGTACAGAGGACGCCATTGCTCGCGATATCCTTGAGAACCGTGTCGCGATCGTGACAGGATCCATCTGGGATGCGACAGCCTTGAGAAGGCACCGTTGCCGTTTCATCCTCGTGTAGTCCGATGTCGAGCGCCGCTCCCTGACGTACGCCAGAGCTTGGTGGCCGTTCAACCGTTGCCAACCGGGGCTGAGGCTGATCTCGATCCAGTCCTCCCCCTCCCGGGCAGGCGATACCTCCGTCTGGACATAGCTCGTTACGTAGGCCCGCACCCCACCGAGCGCATCGACGAGCCTGACGAAGCCGGACATGTTCACCATTGCGTAGTAGTCGATCTCGAGGCCGAGCATGATCTGGAGCGTGTCTCTGAGCGCCGCAAGCCCGGGATCCACCTCATTGGGGTATGTCTCGACCCACTTGCGCGTGTACGGGTAGATCGCGTTGATCTGGTCGGGGAAGCAGTGGCATGGCTCGAACTGATCCGGCTCGCCGTCTCCGTCATCGTCCGTCCACTGTCTCTTTTCCTCCCACGGCGTCAGCTTCTTCTCGAGGTCGACAAACGCTGTGCTCCACTCTTCGGGTAGGGGCGCATGGGTCATGTTCCGCGGAATGCCGAACACCGCTGATTTCCCCGTCTCTGTGTCGAACGTCGCGACCATGATGGTGTCGGTGCGGCTACCGCTGCGACCCGGGCCGCCGTCACCGCCGACCAGGAGGATGGTGATGCGATCGAGCCCGTCATAGTCGGCTCCTATGAGCGAGGCCAGGGGTGTACTTCGAGGCTGCGCGCTCTCTGGTGGGAGTGCCACTGCTTCGGGATCGCCTATCCCGTCGACGAACACGAGGTCGCTCGGAAGCGTGGTCACGACAGGTGCCACCGCCACAACCGTTGCTGGGTCAGGAATCGGCAGGATCACGGCGCCGCCATCGGGAACGGCCCCCGAATCGAGCGGTTCCTCGAGAGACACCAGCGGAACAGGTTCGCCGGTCACGAACACTTGGTCAAGGGCAGCTGCGGCGTCGAGGGTGTATCTGGCAATCACGACGTGGGGCAGCGCGACAAGGAATCCGAGCAGCAGAACGGTCGCTGTGGTCCAAGCGCTCGTGTGCCCGCGGGCGAGTCGATAGGGGTCAGCGACCCCAGCGACGCGCCACACGACGATGAAGAGGTTGGCGACGAGGATCCCGCGTAGGACCGCAGGTGACACGAGGACTCCAAGGAGCTCGAAACGCGGCGTACGTGCTACGACCACGACAAGCGCGATCAGACCGATCGTTGGTACCACCATGGCTGCGGCGCGCCACCACCGCCCGATGTACCCATGCCCGAGGCCGGGGAACACTGCGCCGAGTACCGCGGCGACGAGGCCGCTACGTGCAGGGCTCTCGTTTGATCGCTCGGTCATGTACCAAGGCTATCGCACCTATCTCGAAATGGGGCTGGGACCTGATGCGCATTGATGCCGGTTCCCTTAACCCATGCCGAGGGCGGCCAGGGTACGGGGACCGACGAGGCCGTCGACCCACAGCTTCGAGTACTTCTGGAAGGAGAGAACGGCTCGCAATGTCAACGGCCCAACTATTCCGTCCGCCGGTCCGGCCTCGAATCCTTGCGTGTTGAGCGAGTTCTGAAGTGTCCTGACGCCGGTGCCACGGGAACCGACGGACAGGACCGCGCCGGTCGTGTCG
>JAUVQC010000050.1 GCA_030598305.1 Actinomycetes bacterium | reverse complement strand
TCGCCACCGCCCGACGCAACCAGCGAATTCGGGTTCGATGACTGGACACCACCCCCGGAACCGAAGGGTGGCAAGGCAAAGTGGCTGATACCGCTCGTTCTCATGATTGCCGTTGGTGCCCTGTGGGCATTCGTATTCGTGGACCGTGGCACAACATCGGCAACAACGACCGTGGTCGCAAGCGACACAACCACCTCCGTAGCTACAACAACCACACAACAGACAGAGACAACGACAACGCAAGCCGAGACAACGACGACGACGAGCTCGACAACGACAACGGTTCCATACCCAGCAGCCGAGTCTTGGCTTGCGTCAGGCGATCCGATACCTCTGCGGGAGCTTGGACTCAAGGCATCGGGAATCGGCCCGATCACGCTCGGAGCCCCGATCGCTGAGGCTGCAGGCGCCCTCGTTGCGAGCCTCGGCTCTGCCGAAACGGCCTCCCTCGACTCGACCATGTGTGCAGATTCGGAGTGGTACTCGCTCATCTGGGGTGATCTGCGCGGTATCTTCGACGGATACGACGGTAACGCGACACTCGTCGCCTATCGATACGAAACCGTTGGGCAGGGCACCACAGTTCCGCTGCTCGAGACACTCTCTGGTATCGCACTCGGCGACTCGGTGGAGACACTCCAGCGTACGTATGGGTCCTACACCGTTTCCTTCGAGGTGATCGAAGGTAAGGACCACTTCCGCCTCTCCGATGGTGGGGAGCTGCTCCTGTGGGGTCCGCTGTCGAGCACCGAACCGCAAGGGGTCGTGGAGGGCATCTACTCGCCCGACCCCTGCCCCAGCGAAAACTGAATCTGAGTCAGGTAGCCCACGGCATGCGTACCATCTGTCAGCAAGCGTTTGGCAATACCCAGGGGACTCCGTGAGCGACATCCGCACAAGTGAACCACGCGCACCCTGGCACAGGCGCTCGTTGTCAGCCGCGAACATCTCGTCCGCAGTTGCGGCGGTTGCCGTCTTCTTCGTGGGGCTGACCATCAGAGACACCAACCTCGGGGTCCTCGTCGCAGGATTGGCCGCCGGAGTCGCGGCCGGGTTCGTCTGGTGGGTGGCACGACGATTCACTGCTGGCCCATCGCTCGAATCCTCCATCAACAGCCTCACCCTTCTCGGCTCGATCCCCGTGGACACATCGGGCCCTGCAGCGACCCTCAACGATTCGGCAGCTGTCGACCGGTACACCGGCCTCCTCAGGGAGATCGAGGGCCAGACAACGGGACGGATCCTCCTCGTCAGTTCGCCGGGACCGGGCCAGGGGGCATCGACGGTTGCCCTGAACCTCGCAATCGCTGCCACCAAGGCCGGGCGTCGAACCATGCTTGTCGACGCCGACCCATCACCGAATGGCCTCAGCAGGTTCCTCTCGACAGGAGGCTCACCGGGACTGTCTGATGTCGCAGCCGGCTCATCGACCTTGTCGGACGCAGCGAGAATGTGGAAACTCGATGATGGGACCCAGTTCCCGATGCTCCCGTCGGGGGGCGCGCTCGCTGACGCCGATGGGCTCTCTGGTGTTCTCATAGCGGATGCCCTCGACATGGTCTCTGAGCGTGCCGACCTGATATTCATCGACGTGCCCCCCGTGCTCTGGTCCGACGCGACACCCGAACTCGGGGCACACGCCGACGGCACCATCCTCGTGGTTGCGGACTCGGCCAATGCCGACAATGTCGTCCGTGCGATACACGACCTCGACGAGGCCGGTGCACCGGTACTCGGTTACGTCCGCAATCGATCGACAGGAGCGCACAAGCTCGCCCCAGTCTGGTGGCGCCGCGCTGTCGTTCACGGCGTCGTCGCAGCGGTTCTGCTGCTCGGCACATTCGCGGTGTACACAGGGGCACAGCTGTGGTACTCGTGGAACCGCGTGGAGACCGAGAACTTCGATATCTCAGGCGTCGTGGAGACGGACCAGGCAGCCCAGGCACCGCCAAGCGAACATGATGTTGAACTCGCGGATGGAGAGGAGTCTCCGGCTGGGACGCCACAGACGACAGCGCCGGAACAGGCATACGAAACGTTCCTCCTCATCGGCGGAGACGAGGCGTCCGGAGCGGCAGACGTGATCCTGTACCTCGTCCAACCCACCAACAGCGCCAAGCCGTTCATGGTCTCGCTCCCACGAGACCTCTATGTGGAGAATCCATGCACGGGACGCAACAGTCGCATCAACGCCCTCATCCATGGATGTGCAAGTAAGGACATCAACGGCCCCAGCCTGCTCTCGTATGCGGTCAGCCAATTCACAGGCATCGAGGTCGACCATTTCGCAATGTTCGAATTCGGTGGATTCGAGGAGATCATTGACGCCGTCGGGGGAGTCGAGATCTGCCACGAATATCCGGTGACTGACAAGAAGGCTGAGCTCTCGATGCCCGAAGGATGCACGATGGCGTCGGGTGAACAGGCCCTCTCATGGGTCAGATCCCGCCACACGCTCCAGAAGGTGAACGGCTCCTGGAAGTCCGTCCCAGGGGCGAGCGACCTGCTTCGCAACCAGCACCAACAGGACGTGATCATCGAACTCTTCAAAGAACTCAAGAGTTTCGATTCACCCACCCAGCTAACAGCGCAGGTTGCGGGACTGGCTGATGCGTTCGTTCTCGACGACAGACTCAGTATTGCCGCTGCCGTCAATCTCGCCTGGGGCATGCGAGATATCGACCTCGGGGACATCCGCCGACTCGAAATCCCTGTTCGCCTGACGCGCTCCAAGAGCGGTCAATCGATCCTCGTCTCGACGAGGCCTTTCGACGAGGTACTCATCGAGGTATACGGCGGACGCCTCCCAACAGAAGACGACGCCGCCAAACAGTCCACAGCCCTGACCGAGTAGCCCTTACAATGACCAAAGCCTTTGCGAGGAATTGAGTGACCACTCCCCAGGATCCATATTCGAACCCGCCCGGTTGGACCGACCCATACGCTGACCTCACCGACATCTCGGGCGACGATCCGCTGCCACCGATGGAGCCGCCAACGACGCCACCAGCGCAACCGCCGAGCTCGCCCTTGCTCACGGGACTCATCATCGGGTTGCTCCTGATCGCGCTGTCGGTGGCTGTCTTCCAGTTGCTCGGCCGCGACAGCGATGGCACCGCCGTTGGTACCACGACAACAACGAGCGGGGACGAGACGACAACTACCGACGGCTCGGGTACCACTTCCACTTCCAACGGTTCGGGCACGACGACATCCACTCCGAGCGCAGACCCGTACCCGCCGGTCGAGCCGGCAATTCCCGTCGAGAAACAGAAGATGATCACGAACGGCATGCGGATCAACGACAACGACATCCCTGACATCGTGTTCGGAACCGATGCAGACACCGCGATCGGTCGGTACGTCGCCTCATTCGGTCCGGCAACAGATGACACAGGATGGCAGGTGTCCACGGGCGGGTTCGGTGTATGCGCAGGTGACCTGGAACGGATCGTGACGTTCGGTACATACGCTGCGATCGTGACCAAGCCCGGTGGGCAGGAGCTCTACAACGGCTACAGGCAGGACCTTGTCTTCGGAGATATCACACATGACGCTGCGAAGCTCGAAACCCTCAGCGGACTCAAGTTGGGTGACACTGTCGAAACACTCCAGGAGATCTACAAGGGAGAGACAGTGTCGTTCCAGGTCGATCCCAAGCTCGGCGACGTCTATCTGGTCGAGGGTTCCTCTTCGGGCAATCTCCTGCTCTGGGGACCCGTTGAAGGAGAGGATGCTGGGGACAGGATCACCGGTATCTACGCTCCGGATGTGTGCAACCGGTAGAACGGGAACGCCTTCGGCGTTCCTTGGGAGTTGGGGAACGCCTTCGGCGTTCCTTGGGAGTTGGGGAACACTGCGTGTTCCTTGGCAACTCCATAAAACGGTCCCAACGTGAAGCAGCTTGGGGGGGCAAGATGGACTTCGGATGTGAGTACACTGCCCTCCCATGAAACCCAGCTATCTCACTGCACTGCTCATCGGTGCCGTCACCGGCCTTGTGCTCGCGTTGTCGCTCACTTTGTACGTGGGTGCAACCGGGGGTATCCCATCGGTGAACGCGGTTGTGGACGGCACGAGGGTTGTGCCGGTATTCGCCCCTCCGGCATCCGCGTTCTGGATCATGGTGATCCTCACGAGCGCGTTCGGGGGACTCATCGCAGCAGTGGCAACCAAGGCTGTTGCCCGTGCGATCGACCCTGACGCCCGATCTGCCTCTCTCGCTGTGATCGCTCCCCTTGGGATCGTCGTGGCCCCGGTGATCGGAATGGCTGTCTTCCCTCTTGGCACGCTCATGCTGGGCAGTATCGAGGAGGGGACCGTCACGCTGAGCGTCGTTCAACTCGTCGCGCTCGCATCGTTGACCGGATTGGTCGCCGGCGGCCTCATCGTGTGGTTCTCCTACATCCTCGCCCGGCCACCGCAGGTGCAAGAGGATGCCGACATCCACATGGACATGGCTGACAGGTCGGCATAGCCCCACCAGCGGTCGGGTAGCGGGTAGCCCGCTACCCGTGCAACACATCCTCGGCGATGAGTTCTCCGCCGGCTCCTTCGTGGTAGATCACCTTCACCGCCTCCCCTGACAACAGGTGATCACGAAGGTGGAACGGCGGACCGCCTACGACGGTCATGCCATCGGCAGGGGTGAACTTGTGGCTATCCCCGTTCGGGTCGAGAACCACGAAGCTCTCGACACCGGATAGATCGCCGGTTACCTCCGTGACAATGCCGACGATCTCTCCGTCGACACCGGCTGGCGCGCCGCATGCAGTGAGAAGGATTGCGAGAGCGACGAACACGAGTACCGGTCGCACGTTACTGACCCAGCAAGGACTCGACCTCACCGTCACCGAGCACTCCATCGAATCGTCCCGTCACGACTCCGGACTCGTCGGTGACGAACACCCAGGGTTCGGTTTGGAGACCGAAGGCGAGGACTGCGGGAACAAGATGATCGAAGTCGGGGGCGAAACCTGGTTCGTTGAAGCCTCCGTACACCTCGATGTGGAGGAAATCGACATCGGGATACTCGGTTGACATCACCTTTGTCTGGGCGAGCATCGGGCCACATGCTGCAGAAGTGCAATACGCAGGCGTCGCGAAGATGATGACCGTCTTGCGGCCGTTGGCGAGTGCGGCGTCGAGTGACACTTCGTACAACGAAATGAGCGGATCGTGATCCGTGCTGAGATCGCCAATTTGGGCCTCCGACACCGTCGGTGTTGCGACGCGCGGGGCCATCTCCCCGATCGCGGTGGTGGTTGGCTCGGCCTTGATGTCAACCAGGAATGGTTCCGTCTCTTCACCCGTGGAAATGGTGAAGTCGATCTCCCACGTACCCGGCCGGTCGAACGGCACTTCAGCCAGATAGAGCCCCACGGAGCCCGGCACGATCCACGTGTATGTCGCCTCAGCCTCGAACTTCACGTCGGGCGCATCGAGCGGCGACGCAATAAGCGTCACCTCCTCGTCCGGACTGCCGCGACGTCGTCCATCCAGTTCATGGACCGCAAAGAGCAACCGATCATCGCCAACCGCTGGATCTGTGGAGGCACGGATGCCGATGAGAGGATCCGCGTCTGGCGTTGATGAGCATGCTGTAGCGACCAACGTGAGGGCGAACAGCAGGATTCCGAAGCGACGCATGCGGGCAAATTAGTAGTCACGGTGCGATACCCGTTTCGGTATTCGGGCTCTGACTCCGGATTTCTGACTGCTGACTTCGTACTACGTTGCGCGAATGTCAATTGTTGCTTGGATTATCGCGCTGGTGATCACAGCGATCGCAGCGTCCTTCCAGGGAACGGTCGGGCTCGGATTCGCGATGATCTCCGTCCCTCTCCTCTCACTCATCCACCCAAGCCTTGCCCCGGTACCACAACTATTGATCGCGCTCCCCCTCACGGTCGCCATGGCGTGGCGTGAACGGCATGCAATCGACCTCCACGGATTCTGGTGGCTGATCGGCGGTCGGATCCCGGGAGCATTCATCGGAGTCGGTCTCCTGGCCGTTGCGTCCCAACGCGCCCTCGACGTATTCATTGCCCTGGTCGTGCTCGGAGCCGTTGGGGTGATCGCCACGGGCGTGCACGTCAAACGGACGCCCGCTTCCAAACTTGCAGCTGGCGTCGCGTCAGGCACAACCGGGGTCGTCGCAGCCATCGGCGGGCCACCCGTAGCGCTCCTCTATTCAAGCGAGGACTCTGACACGATCCGGGCAACCCTCGCCGCGGTGCTCACCATCGGTGTGCTCACGTCGACCACGTTCCGGTACTTCAGCGGAAATATCTCCTGGGACGATGTGCGGGTCTCGTTCATCCTGCTGCCCGCGGTCCTCGTCGGCTATCTCGTATCGGACCTCGTCAAGGACAGGGTCGACAAGAGGCATGTGAGAGGCGCGATCCTCGCCGTCAGTGGACTCGCAGCGGCGGCGCTGCTTCTGCGTGCGATCGTTTCCTAGGGATCTTGGGTCCCGTTCGACCCGACGTCGAACGAGTCGAGGACAGCGCCTAGAGCGTCAAAGAGTTCACCGACGGCCCACAGGGCCACCATGAGCATCAGGACGAGTACGCCAGCCGTAAGAAGCCCCCGAAGCCAACCCATCCACCCCCGGCCTCCGCTCGTGAGCGCCCGCCACGCATCAGCCAGGAGACCGCTCTCTGTGTCAGCGACCTGTGGGGACGAGTCGTCGGATCCCGGATCTGGGTGACCCACGTCGTCGATGATCGGTTGCTCCATCGTCGATACGCGACCATCCACATCCGTATCTGACGCCGACGAAGTCACAGCCTTGAACTCGTCGGGATCGATCTCGAGAATCGCCGCAAGCTTGGGCAGAACCGATACCGCCGGCATGACCTCACCGCGCTCCCATCGTCTGACCGAAGACGACGACCGACCTATGGCCGAAGCGAGCTGGCCGAGCGACATGCTCTTCTCGAGCCGTGCCTCACGGATCATCGCCCCGAGTTCTTCATGCGTGGTCATGATGTGAGTGTAAATCAGCAGTCGAATATCCGTGCTGGATAAGAGGCGTCGAGCCTGAAACGTGGCGCCGGCCAAGAGCTATTGTTGGGGTACGTTCGGAAAGGAACCCAATGGCCATTCAGATCTCGACGCTCGCTGACCTCCTTACGAACAGTGTGGCGAGCTACGCGGACAACCCGCTTTTTGGGCAGCGAAGTGCCGACGGCAGCTGGCATTGGACGACCTACGCCGAGTTCGGCGACAGCGTCGAAAAGGCCAGGGGTGGGTTGGCGTCCCTCGGCATCGGTCACGGTGACCGTGTCGCAGCGATATCGGACAACCGGGTCGAATGGGCTGTCGGCGCGTATGCGACGTACTCACTCGGCGCCGCCTGGGTTCCAATGTACGAGGCTCAGACGCAGAAGGACTGGGTGTTCATCCTCAAGGATTCCGGCGCGAAGGTCCTTTTTGCGGCAACGGATGGGATCCGGGCCCAGGTTGAGGAAGTGTCCGACCAACTCCCTGCCCTCAAAACCATCGTGGTCATCGATGATCCGGCGGGCGGCGACTCCATCGACTACACCGAGCTGCTTGCAAGGGGCACTGCCAACCCTGCACCAGTGGCTGTTGTCTCCTCCAATGATCTTGCTGGTCTGATCTATACGTCGGGTACGACTGGAGATCCCAAGGGTGTCAGGTTGTCACACGGGAACTTCACGTCGAACATCAATGCGGTCGCTGAGATCTTCCCATTGGAGGAGGACGACAGATCGGCATCGTTCCTTCCATGGGCGCACTCATTCGGCCAGACCGTTGAACTGCACATGTTGACGTACTTCGGCGCATCGACAGGAATAACCAGTGCCAAGACACTGATACGAGACATGCCTGAGATCACACCGACGATCCTCGTCAGCGTGCCAACAGTCTTCAACAAGGTCTACGACGGCCTCAAGAAACGGATGGAGGCCGAAGGCGGTATCACCAAGTTGCTGTTCGACGCTGCCATCTCGAATGGGCGCAAGCGCATCCAACTCGAGAAGCAGGGTAAGCGGAGTCGCTGGGTCGATCTCCAGAATGACTTGTTCGACAAGATCGTCTTCACGAAGGTACGGGCGGCTTTCGGAGGAAGGCTCCGGTACGCGTTCTCAGGAGGCGCAGCGATCTC
>JAUVQC010000136.1 GCA_030598305.1 Actinomycetes bacterium | reverse complement strand
CTCGGCGAAGCCGAAGCGGCGAAGTTCTCAGAGGTGGAGGTCTACCGCGCCACTGAGGACATCGCACCTGGATTGCAGGGTGAAGAGGCCATGGCCCTGATCGGGCTATCCACCGCGCTCAGGGAGCAGGTTGTCTTTGAAGGATCCACCATCCTGTGCACAGGCGCTGTCGGTGCCAACGCGGAGAAGAATCCGGCTGAGTTCGGTTGTCCTCAGAACCCCGACGACCTCAACGTAGTGCTTGACGACAAGCTCGCTGCGGGTCCTATCGCTGCTGGACAGCTGATCACCACCGGGTCGTTCCGCTCAGGTGCCGATCTGCAACAGAAGCTCTCTGACGTCATCGCCCCCGGAAAGGTCGCGATCTCGATCGCAGTTGACACCTCAACGGCGAGTGGTGGGTTCATCCGGCCGGGTGACAATGTCAACATATTGGCGTCGGCTTCCCTCAGCCCGCTGAGTTTTCTCGAGGTAATTTCCAATGATGAGCTGCGCGACCTGCTGGTCGAGGCAGGTGCAACCGCCGAAGAAGCCGATGAGGTGACCGAGGAGCCTGCAGATGGCGAAGAGGACACTGCTCCGACAAACCTTGCAGGAGCGATTCCGAGCTCGTTTGACGTGACGCAAACGATCCTTCAGAACGTTCAGGTTCTGGCGGTCGGGAATGACACAAGACCAGCCCCATTGGCGACCGGTCTTGAGCCGCTCGCCGGTGTGGTCGTATTCGAGGTGACGCCCCAGGAGGCTGAACAGATCGAGTACGCGCGTCAGTACACATCCATAGCGCTGTCGCTGCTTCC
This sequence comes from Actinomycetes bacterium, assembly GCA_030598305.1. The sequence continues at coordinate 3,585 of JAUVQC010000136.1, read as the reverse complement.
AAAGGGCGATTACGTTCCGTACGATGCACAGCCTGTCGTCGTTGACGATCTGTTCGGTCTGCTCGATCGGATTCAGGAACAGTTGGGATTGGTGAGCACCGGTGCCGGCAACTGATCCAAACGCCACGCGATCGATTCTGATCGTTGACACTGACACCGGTGCCCTCGATTCTGCTGTCTCGCTCCTCGAAGGCCATAAGGTCTATCAGGTGCGAAACGTGTCGGACGCCCAGCGCAAGCTGGTTGAAGAAGGCATCGAGCTCGCGGTAATCGGCCCTGGGTTTGCCCATGAGGCCGGTGTGAACGAAGCCGCTCTGCTTCTCGACATTCAGCCGCAACTTCCGATTGTCCTGGTTGCCGAGGGACTAACAACTGACGTGCTCCGGGCGTCGATCCGGGTCGGGTTCAAGGACGTGCTCGACGTGCCCATCGATGCTGGCAAGATTGACACGATACTGCGCCACATCGACCGCGCCGAACTGATCGTGCAGGGCGAGGTTCCTGCCAAGACGAAGATCGGCAAGGTTGTCACCATCATGTCACCCAAGGGCGGCGCAGGTAAGACCATGACAACGGTCAATGTGGGCCTCGGACTGGCGATGATGACCGGAGCTCCTGAGCGAGTTGTGATCATGGATGCAGATCTCCAATTCGGTGATGTGTGCATCTCACTCCAGGTCGAACCCCAGCACACGATTGTCGATGCCGCGCGAGACATCGAGAAGCTGGACGAAGCAATGCTCGACTCGCTGCTCGCCAGACACACGTCCGGCATGCGGGTTCTGTCGGCACCACTCGAACCTTCGCTCGCCGATGAGGTGTCGACCCAGGTGGTCGTGCGCACCCTCGGCATGTTGAAGCGGATGTTCGACTACGTGATCATCGACACGGCGCCATTCCTCGATGAACCGGTGCTGTCGATCCTTGAGCGATCGGATGCGGTGCTCCTCGTCGTGGACATGGATCTTCCGGCCGTCAAGAACGCGAAGCTCGCTTTGGACACACTGAAACTGATCAAGTTTCCCTTCGAGAAGATAAAACTCATCTTGAATCGCGTGAATTCAAAGGCCAGACTGGACATCAACGAACTTGAACGATCCCTCGGCCTCGAGGTCCAGGCGGCGATCTCGTCCGACAAGCTCGTACCACGAGCAGTGAATGAGGGCGAGCCGGTCATCTCCTTGTATCCGAGGTCGCGGCCTGCGAAAGATCTGAGAGGTGTTGCGGCACTTGTAATGGATGGCGAAGCGGTCGACGAGGAACCCGAACAGAAACGTGGTTGGTTCAAGTAGAAGGCCCGAATCGGTCTCGGGGGAAGGAACGGACGAATGAGTCTCGCAGATAGGGTGAAAGCAGCCAGGTCGACCGACGCGTCGGCAGACGGCCAGCGCGAAGAGGTCAAAGCTGATCTTCGGCGGAAGCTGCACTACAAAGTCGTCGAAGGACTCGGCCCGACGCTGTACAACGCACAGATGTCTGATGCTGAGTTGAAGCTTCGAGTGATGGAGATGCTCGAGTGGGCGCTTGAACAGGAACAGTCGGTTCCGCTCGCAAGAGCGGACCGTCTTGCACTGCTTCAGGAGATTGCGGACGACGTACTCGGTTACGGTCCGATCGACCCATATCTCGCTGATCCCGAAGTCACAGAGGTCATGGTCAACGGCCCGCACTCCGTCTGGGTCGAGCGTTCAGGTCGGATCACGAAGACCGAAACACGGTTCGTCGACGCCAACCACCTCGAACGGATCATCGAGAAGATCGTCGGCCAGGTTGGTCGCCGGATCGATGAGTCGACTCCGATGGTTGATGCGCGCCTACCTGATGGTTCTCGTGTGAACGCGATCATCCATCCGCTCGCGATCGGTGGCCCGTATGTAACGATCCGAAAGTTCGCAGTCGATCCGTTCACCGTGGACGACCTCGTCGCGAACGATTCGATGAGTGAGCAGGTTGCTGGTCTGCTGAAGCGATGCGTCGAGGGTCGGCTCAACGTCATCGTGTCGGGTGCCACCGGCTCGGGTAAGACCACTCTCCTCAACGTGCTGTCGAACTTCATCCCGGCGAACGAACGGATCATCACGGTCGAGGACGCCGCTGAGGTCCAGCTGAACCAGACGCATGTTCTGACGCTCGAGACACGTCCACCAAACCTAGAGGGCAAGGGTCAGGTCACGATTCGCGACCTCGTCCGCAACACCCTGCGTATGAGGCCCGACCGGATCATCGTCGGTGAGGTTCGTGGTGGCGAGGCCCTCGACATGCTCCAAGCCATGAACACCGGCCACGACGGGTCGCTGACGACTGTCCACTCCAACTCACCACGCGACACCCTCGCTCGTATCGAGACGATGGTGTTGATGGCCGGGATGGACCTGCCGGTTCGTGCCATCCGCGAGCAGGTGGCGTCTGCGCTCGACCTTGTCGTCCACATCCATCGTCTCCGTGACGGCACCCGCAGGATCACTCACGTGACCGAGGTGGTCGGCATGGAGGGAGATGTCATCACACTTCAGGACCTGATGCTGTTCGACTACGGCATGGGTGTTGACGAGGACGGTAAGTACGTCGGATACCTCAAGGCAACCGGGATCCGCCCTGCGTTCTCCGAGCATCTCGAGAACTACGGTATTCACCTGCCTGCAGAGCTGTTCCATCCCGAGGCGTTTGCCCGCAGATGAGACGTCTCACCGCTCTTGTTGTTCCGCCGGCCCTGATCGTGCTGTCCGCAGTTCCCGCGAATGCCCAGGCCGACGACATAGCCTCTTCTAGTTCCGGCAGGCTCATGGTGATGCTCGCTGCAATCGCGTCAGCGATAGCGATGTTCCTCCTGATAATCATCCTGTTCGGGAAAGGGCGGTCGTCGTCGCCGAGTGTGACAAGCCGTTTGGGGACTGTCGGCGGGAGTTCTGGTGAAACGAGCGGCTTCTTCGCCCGGTTCGGATTGCTGCGCAGGGCTGCACGGTCAGCAGAGGCAGCAGCCGAGCGGCGCGGTGCCACGAACATGATCGAGTCTGCACTTGAGCAGGCAAACGTTCCCATGAAGCCGGGAGAGGCCATAATCGCAGCCATCCTGACGGCCGTGCTCACATTCGTGCTCGTAACGGCGCTTGCTCAGTCACCTCTATGGGGAGCGATCGCCAGCGCTGGGATCCTCGTCGGGCTGCTGATATTCGTCAACAACGTTGCTGCTCGGCAACGGAAGAAGTTCGAGACGCAGCTGCCCGATACGTTGAATCTCCTTGCCACATCGCTTCGCGCCGGATACTCGCTGTTGCAAGCGATTGAAGCAGTCGGTGAAGAGGCTTCCGAACCGACACGCCGGGAGTTTGGGAGGGCAATGGCCGAGATTCGCCTCGGGCGTCAGATGGATGATGCCCTCGCCGATATCGCGGTACGAATGAACTCTGTGGATTTCGAGTGGGCGGTTCTTGCCATCGAGATCCAGCGCGAGGTTGGCGGAAACCTCGCAGAAGTGCTTCAGACAACCGCCGAAACGATGGTGCATCGGAATCGACTGCGTAGAGAGATGAAAGCGCTGACGGCTGAGGGACGAATCTCAGCGATCATCCTCGCCATCATGCCGGT
>JAUVQC010000026.1 GCA_030598305.1 Actinomycetes bacterium | reverse complement strand
GCTCGTAGCGGACCTCAGACGCAGGGCTGACGACGATCCGAGCACCCTTGAGCCGCGCCCGCTGGGACACATCGATGGCTGCGGCTTGTCGTGCCATCATCGAATCGACACCACCGAGTCCGGCAAGGAGGTCCCTTCGGACCAGGAGCGCCTTGCCCGACACCGCTGCGACATCCCTGACGACGTCGTACTGACCCTGGTCGAGTTCCGAGTCATCAAGTCCCGAATACGCCACGCCGAACGCGTCGGTGATCGTACCGACCGATATCAGACCACCATCCGCATCAACGATCTTGGAACCGACAAGGCTCGCGTCTGTGCGGTCAGCGTCCTGGACTGCGGATCTGAGTGCGTCGGGCGCCGGTATGGCGCCCTCAGCAATGATCCAGAGAAACTCGGCGTCGGTACCAGCAGCCTCGATGGCTTCACGCAACGTGGGTTGCACCTCAACGGAGAGTGTCGAGTTCGGCGCGACAGACGATGGCTGACCCACCACCACGATGCCGGCAAGCTCGTACACTTGCTGGCTGATGGCGGTGAGGGTGGCGGCAAGCCCACCGGAGCCGTCGGTTACGACAACCGCAGCGACGCTTGCCTGGCGTGTATGCGTCATGGACATGTGGGGTGCATTCTGGAGTCAAATCGGGAATACAGCAATAACCGCGTAACCCTGCTTGCTGGCGGGGTCGGCGGGGCCAGAATGGCACGTGCCCTACGACATGTGCTCGATCCTGGCCATCTCACCGTCGTGGTCAACGTCGGTGACGACTCCAAACGATACGGCGTTCACGTGGCTGCCGACCCTGATACGGTCCTCTATACGCTTGCCGGCGTAGTCGGACCGCACGGTTGGGGCAGGGTCAACGACACGCACAAGGCGATGGAATCCCTTGCAGCCATGGGCTTCGACACCACTTTTGCGCTTGGCGACAAGGACCTCGCTATGTGCCTGGCACGAACAGAGATGCTCGACAACGGAATGCCACTGTCGGAAGTGACCGCCACCCTGCAGCGTGGACTCGGGCTTGTTGACGTGACGCTCCTACCGGCATCCGATGATGTCGTCCGGACATTCGTACAGATCGACTCGGGCGAGTGGCTCGATTTCCAGGAGTACTTCGTCGACCGCTCCCACGGGGACGATGTGCGTGCCCTCGCCTACCACGGTGCCACCGAGGCCAGGCCGGCCCCCGGAGTTGTCTCCGCGATCCAAGCTGCGGACACGCTCGTGATCGCACCGTCGAACCCCCCACTCTCGATATGGCCGATTCTTGCGATTGATGGGATTGCCGCGGCGGTACGCGCACATCCAAGGCGCGCCGCTGTGAGTCCCCTGTTCTCCGGCGCAGCACTCAAAGGACCAGCAGCTCAGGTGATGGCAGGCGTTGGGCTCGCGAGCGGCACAAAGGGCGTCCTCGAGGCTTACCTCGGACTCATCGATCATCTCTTCATCGACGAAGCGGACGCCGAGGATGTCTCACTCGGTGATGAGTTCGACGTCACCATGCACGCTGTGGACACGCGAATGTCGGGTCCTGATGAGGGCGCGGAGTTCGCTCTCGAATTGCTCGCCGGGGTTGCCCGATGACCACACTCGAAGTACGTGGAGTCGCTGGTATCCCAGAAATCCAGCCGGGAGACGATCTTGCGGCCCTGATCGTCGAGGCCATCCGCGACGACGGCTGGGAACTCGAGGACAGGGACATCGTCGTGGTCACCCACAAGGTGGTATCCAAGCAGGAGGGACGCATCGTCGAGGTCCCCGACGATGCCACCTATCGATCACTCGTGGAGGACGAGGCGACAGAGATCATCCGTCGACGAGGTGATCTGGTCATCGCACGGACGAGACACGGGTTCATATGCGCGAACGCTGCCGTGGACCGGTCGAACATCGCCGACGGGTTCGCACTGCTGCTCCCCGTCGACCCGGACCGGAGCGCCCACCGACTGGCAACGCTGATCGGAAGGGCGACCGGAGTCTCGGTCGGAGTTGTGATCACTGATACGTTCGGGCGTCCATGGCGTCGCGGGCTCGTTGACGTTGCGATTGGGGTATCGGGCCTACCCTCAATCATCGACCTCCGCGGGACGGTGGATGCCCACGGCAATCAGCTCAACGTCACCGAAGTCGCCATCGTGGACGAGATCGCCGCAGCGGCCGACCTCGTGATGGGGAAAGCAACCCAGATTCCGGTTGCCGTCATCCGCGGCCTGAACCTCTCAGGCTCCGGTCGTGCCACGGACCTCGTTCGGCCCGCCGACGAGGATCTGTTCCGCTGATGCCCGAACTGCCTGAGATCGAAGCCTATCTTCACGCTCTCAAACCGCGGATCGTCGACGCGACCATCGACGGTGTGCGGATCACGAGTTTCTCGCTCCTGAAAACCTACAATCCGCCGACCGACGCCTTGGCCAGTACGACGGTCGTGGGCGTGCATCGGATCGGGAAACGGATATCGATCGATTGCACGGGTGATCTCCATTGCGTGATCCACCTCATGGTTGCCGGGCGGTTCAAATGGAACGAGGAACCCAAGCCGATACCGAAGCGAGGTGGCTTGGCTGCCATCGACTTCTCGACGGGATCGCTACTCCTGACCGAGGCAGGAACGAGGCGACGGGCATCGATGTCGATTCTACGAACTGCAGACCTTGCCACAGCCGATCCAGGGGGAATCGAAGTCGCAGGCGCCACCTTCGAGGAGTTCAGGGACGCTCTTCTCACGAACCGTCACACGCTCAAACGAGCGCTGAGCGATGCTCGCTACCTGTCGGGAATCGGTGGAGCATTCGGCGACGAGATCCTGTTCCGCGCAAAACTCTCCCCGACCCAGATGAACATGAACCTCTCGGAGGAGGAGATGAGGCGGCTCCACGACGCTGCGAAGGAGACCCTTGAGGAGTGGACCGTGCGACTCATTGCAGACACCGGCGACGGGTTCCCCACAAAGGTCACCGCTTTCCGCCCAGAGATGGCCGTCCACGGAAAGTTCGGTGAGGACTGTCCCGTGTGCGGTGCACCGATACAGCGCATCGTTGCAAGCGGGCGCGAGACGAACTACTGCCCCGGATGCCAGACCGGAGGGAGGATCCTCGCTGACCGATCTCTCAGCCGGTTACTCAAAGACGACTGGCCCCGGACCCTCGACGAGTTGTGAAACACCAGATCAGGCTTCGATGCCTCTGAACCATGCGACCGTATCGTGGATGCCTTGGGGAAGGGGGGTCCACGCCTCCCAGCCGAGGTGTTTTTGGGCCTCGTGAGCATCAAGGCAAGACCGAAGCTGTTCGCCCCGTCTCGCCGCTGCCATGATCGGCGCGATGTCCGCTCCGGTCGCTTCAACGATGTACTCATAGAGTCTCACGACCGACGTCTCGACGCCGGTTCCGATGTTGAGATACCGTGAACCCCCGATACGCGCAGCACGTACGAGCGCGTCGGTGACATCCTCCACGAACACATAGTCCCGAGTCTGGTTGCCGTCGCCGAATATGGTTGGTGCCCGACCGCCGAGCAGATCACTGATGAAGATGGCGACCACTCCCGCCTCTCCGTGGGGGTCCTGGCGCGGGCCGTAGACATTGGCGAATCCGAGTGACACGTAATCGAGGTCGTACGTGTCCTTGTAGTACCTGAAGTACTCTTCGACCACGTACTTGGAGACGCCGTATGGCGATTCCGGCACACGCTGCTGCGTCTCGGGCGTCGGGATGTTGAACGTGTCCCCGAACGTCGCTCCCCCGGAACTCGAGAACACGAATCGTTCGGCGTTCCCGTGCCGGGCCGCCTCGAGCATGTTGATGGTGCCAAGAATGTTGACCTGCGCGTCGTAGACAGGGTCCGCAACCGAGTGTCGGACATCGATCTGTGCCGCGAGGTGGAAGACGTTGTTCGGTTGGAACGAACGAACGAGGTCGACCACCTCTGACGACGCAACGTCGATCTGATGGAGGACAACGGACCCTCGCCGTCGCGCTGCCGTGAGATTCGCGAGGGAGCCCGAACTGAGGTCGTCGATCACGAACACTTCATGGCCGTCGTCGACGAGGCGGTCGACGAGGTTCGATCCTATGAAGCCGGCCCCTCCTGATACAACGGACTTCGGCACGTCACACCCTCGGGGGGAGCTCGGCACCGAAAAACGCAATGAGACGATCGATCGTATCGGTAGCAGCATCTTCGTCGAAGCCCTCCGAACCGTCGTCCCAGAACCCCTCCTCGGCATCGGCATGGACCACGAACGTCGTCTCGGGCAGCGAATCCTTCGCAGCGATGGACAATTCTGTGTCCACCGACTCGTCTGCTCGGGACCCGATCCACATCGCAGGTATCGCGGCGACGGAGAGATCCTCGACGACCGCCTCATCGAGGGTCGAGGACACGGCAGCAACAGCGATCACACGGCCGTCGTTGCGGGCCAAGGGCGCAGCGTCATAGATACCGGACCCGAACGCCATCACGCCGTATCCGAACTGTGCGTTGGCCCACTCACCAGCGGGATCCGACACGAAAGCGGCCACCCGTGTAGCTATTCGGGCGTTGAAATCGTGGCTCTCGGTCATGTCACTGGCAATCGCCACGATCCCGTGCCTTGCGAAGACACGACATATGTTCTTGACCGACGATGTTGGCACCGGCTCAGGGCCGAACAGCAACACCGTCGGCCACTCGCCTTCGGCGTCCGGGCGCGCGAGATATCCACTCAACGTCTGGGGTCCAGCGGGGATGCTTGTGGACCCGTAGATGATCTCGATGGTGCCTTCGCCTGTTTGTACGGCCACTCGTCCCTCTCTCTGGCTCGTGGGTGAGACTATCCGTCGCGGTGCGTGTGCACCTCGCCTGAATGAAGCTCGATCAGTTCACCATCGAGGTCCACGACAAGCGCCCCGTCGCTGGCGATCCCGACAGCACGACCATGCCCGGCATCCCAATGCACGTCTTTGCCAAGAGTCACAGATGCCTCCTCGTACTCTGTGCGCGGCCACCGACTGGCTCCCGCATCGAACAACCCGAGCACTGACCCCGCCCATGTCTCGGCAAGTCGTGGGGCGACATCGCCTCCGGGGTCGTTCGACAACAGGGACGTTCCGCCCTCCATCGGCTCCATCCACCAGAGGTTCACGCCGCATCCCACCACGATCATGTCGCCGCTGGTCTCAATGAGGATCCCACCCACCTTCAGACCTTCAACCATGAGGTCGTTCGGCCATCTCAGGCCCACGTCCACGCGGAACTTCTTATCGATGGCCCGACGCATCGCGACCGCCGCCACCAGCGGGATGAGTGTCCTGTCGGCAACCTTCCACTCAGAAACGAAGGCCAGGGACGCGTACATTCCCCTGTCGGGCTGAGCCCACTTCCTGCCTTGGCGGCCGCGGCCGGAAACCTGCTCACGAGCAACCACCAGCGACGGTTTGCCCGTGTCTGCTGTGCGGTTGCGAGCATCGTCCTGCGTGCTGGCGACTGTGTCCAGCGTCACGATGTCGTATTGTGTATCCATATCACGCTCGGGCGAGTCGAACGATTGCCTGATCACTGGCGAGCCTACCCGGAGGACCGGTGAGTACAGAAGAGAACATAGAGAAGCTGCGCGAACTCCGCGAGCGCGCCCTCGCGCCTGACAACCAGCGCGCCATTGAGCGTCAGCACGACGCAGGCAAGCTGACCGCAAGAGAGCGCATCGAACTCCTCCTCGATAAAGGATCGTTCCAGGAGATCGACCCATTCGTCCAACACAGGGCAACGGGGTTTGGGATCGAGGACAAGCGCCCGTTCGGTGATGCAGTCGTCACCGGATGGGGAACCGTCGATGGACGAAACGTGTTCATCTTCGCTGAGGACTTCACACGATTCGGCGGCTCACTCGGCGAAGCGGTTGCCGACAAGATCTGCAAGGTGATGGATCTGGCAATGGACACCGGGACCCCCATCGTTGGACTCAAGGACTCAGGCGGTGCACGCATCCAGGAGGGCGTCGTCGCGCTCCACGGCTACGGCAGGATCTTTGAACGCAACGTCCAGGCATCAGGCGTCATCCCGCAGATCTCCGTGATCATGGGACCGTGTGCCGGCGGAGCGGTGTACTCACCTGTTCTCACGGATTTCATCTATCAGGTGGAGGGCACGTCGCATCTCTTCATCACGGGCCCTGAGGTCATCAGAACCGTGACCGGCGAAGAAGTAACCATGGAGGAGCTCGGAGGGGCACATGCCCACTCGTCGACGTCCGGGGTCACGCACTTCGTCGCCGAGGATGATCGCGAAGCGCTCGACGAGATCAGGTACCTCCTTTCGTTCCTGCCACAGAACAACACGGAAGTTCCACCCTTCTTCACCCCAATGGATGCCGCCGAACGGATGGACGAGGCACTCACGACGGTGATACCTGACTCCCCGAACCAACCGTACGACGTCATCGAGGTGATCGAGACCATCGTGGACGATGGCGAGTTCTACGAAGTGCACGCGCACTGGGCCGGAAACATCGTCATCGGTCTGGCTCGTCTTGACGGATACACCGTCGGCATAGTGGCGAACCAGCCATCGGTACTTGCAGGTGTGCTCGACATCAACGCGTCGACGAAGGCTGCCCGCTTCGTGCGCTTCTGTGACGCCTTCAACATTCCGCTCGTCACGCTCGTCGATGTGCCAGGGTTCCTCCCCGGCGTCGATCAGGAGCACGACGGGATCATCCGCCACGGAGCAAAGCTCCTCTATGCGTTCTCTGAGGCGACCGTTCCGCGGATAACCGTTGTCATGCGCAAGGCATATGGTGGCGCGTTCCTGGTCATGAACGCGCGAGCCATTCGGGCCGACTTCGTCTTCGCATGGCCGACCGCACAGATCGCCGTGATGGGCGCTCCTGGTGCCGTAAACGTCATCCACCGCAGGGAGATTGCCGCCGCCGACGACGTTGAAGCCGTGCGGGCGGAACTCGTTGCCGACTACGAAGAGAAGTTCAACAACCCATACATCGCTGCGGAGAACGGCCTCGTCGACGACGTCATTGAACCCCGCGAGACCCGTCCGCGCCTCATCCGGACCCTCGAGATGCTGCGCAACAAGCGCGAGTCGCTCCCGACCAAGAAGCACGGCAACATCCCCCTCTAGCCGCGTACCCAGGGTTGCCAGTCCGGTATGTGCCGCCACCAGCCCACAGAACGGCGGGTCGCCTCGTAACGCTCAGGGCGCTCGGAAGGTCGTATTCCCGAGTCCGGGATCACGTTTCGGACTCACGCACATACCCCTCCTAGGATGCAGGCCGTGGAATCCATCCTCATAGCCAATCGTGGCGAGATCGCCGTTCGTGTCATTCGAGCCGCACGAGATCTTGGCATTCGAACCATTGCGATCTACTCAGAGCTCGACCGCGACGCCGTCCATACCGCAATGGCCGACGAGGCCTGGAATGTCGGTACGGCTCCCGCAGCGGACTCGTATCTCAACATCGACCGCATCCTCGAGGTCGCCCACGAAGCAAAGGCAGCGGCCATCCACCCCGGATACGGGTTCCTGGCTGAGAACGCCGACTTCGCACAACGGGTGATCGATGCCGGCTACATCTGGATCGGTCCTCCCCCAAGCGCCATCAAGAGCATGGGGGACAAGATCGAGTCGCGTCTGGCAGCCGAGGCTGCGGACGTCCACGGCGTGCCAGGGATCAACGAACCGCTGACATCCGTCGACCAGGTAATCGCCTTTGCAGATGAACACGGCCTCCCGGTTGCGATCAAGGCCTCTGCGGGCGGCGGAGGTCGCGGACTCAAGGTCGTCCGGGACATCGCAGAACTGCCTGACGCGTTCGAAGCCGCCGGTAGGGAGGCCGAAGCATGGTTCGGGAATCCCGCGATATACGTGGAGCGCTATCTCGAGAACACACGTCACATCGAAGCGCAGGTTCTCTTCGACAGCCACGGCAATGGTGTCTTCCTCGGTGAGCGTGATTGCTCGATGCAGCGTCGCCACCAGAAGCTCGTCGAGGAATGCCCCGCACCGGGACTCACCGACGAGGAGCGATCCCGCGTCGGTGAACTCGCGCTTGCCCTCGGTCACGCCGCGAACTATGTGTCAGCGGGAACCGTCGAGTTCCTCTATACCGAAGGGAACTTCTACTTCCTTGAGATGAACACGCGCATCCAGGTGGAGCACACGGTCACCGAAGAGGTGTTCGGCGTCGATCTCGTCGCTGAACAGATCCGTATCGCAAATGGCGACGAACTGAGCATCACCACAACGCCTGAGCCGATCGGCCATGCCATCGAGTTCAGGATCAACGCTGAGGATCCGTCGCAAGGCTTCATCCCGAATCCGGGAACGCTCGTCAAGTACAAGGAGCCCGGGGGCCCGGGAATCCGGATCGACTCCGGCGTTGTACAGGGATCAGAGATCAGCCAGTACTACGACAACATGATCGCCAAGCTGATCGTCACCGGAAGTGACCGCGAGGAGGTCATCCACAGGGCTCGTCGTGCCCTCACCGAGTACGAGATCAGCGGTGTCGACACCACGATCCCGGCCCACCTCGCGATCCTCAGCAACGAGGACTTTCTCGAAGGCAGGGTCAGCACACGCCTTGTCGAAGATGAGATGGATTTCAGCAACGTCGAACGGTCAACTGCTCCTACGCTGCCCGAAGATGAGGAACTGGCCGAGCGGAACCTGACCGTCGAGGTCGGCGGCCGCCGTTTCACCGTCAAGTACTGGGCGAAAGTGATGACCGCTCCCGGTTCAGGGAAGCGAATCGCACCTCGGCGCAAGGCACCAAAGCTCTCCAAGCAGCCCGGATCCTCTGCAGGTGAGGGCGTCGTCGGCGCACCAATGCAGGGCACCATCGTCAAACTCCACAAGAAGGCCGGCGACTCCGTTGAAGCCGGTGAGCCCGTTTGCGTGCTCGAGGCGATGAAGATGGAGAACGAGATCAAAGCAGGCGTGTCAGGCGAAATCATCGAACTCAAGGTCCAGGTCGGCGATACGGTCTCTGCCGGAGCCCCCCTCATGGTGATCAGGTGACGACTGCTCAGGGGGCAGACAGCTAGACGGAACCGCAGCACCTTCCCCACGAACCCACACTCCCACGCCGAAGTCACAGCCCATATGGGCAGCTGAGTGAGTGCGTTGCTCGCAATATCTCTTGCTCTGATCCGGGTCATCTCGTGTACGGTTGATTTAGCGCCTTGGGAAGGACCATCTGTCTTATGAGCGTGTTCCCGTGTCGATTCGATCCCCACGTCCTCCGTCGATTGGGTGATCATTCACATGTCTGAGCGACAAACGGGGTGGGCAAAGACCATCGCCGGGATTCTGCTTGTTGTGATACCTCCATTCTTTGGCCCTGGCGCAATAGCGATTGGTGCTGCGCTGCTGGGCGTGATCTTGATCGCAACCGGAGTCAGACAATTGCGCAGCTTGTCTCAACCCAAAGTGCCGATGACTCCCGGACGGTCACGGTTGTTCAGAATCGTTGGATGGCTGCTGGTCGTGCCATTTGTGGCTGCGCTGGTCTTCGGAATCTTCGTACTGGCGTCGGTAGACCCGAATGAACAGACCGAGTCCATCGAGCGAGTCATGGCGGCTGTCTTCGTGATCCTTACGATTCCGCTCGCTTGGGGAGGATGGGTGATGATTCGACGGGGTCACAAGAAAAGCATGTCCAGCGACACCAAGCCAGCCTGATGGCCGACCGATATGTGCGGTTTCAAGTGAAGGGAGAGAATGGCGGAGAGGTATTGGCCGATGGTGGTGGTTGTGATGATGTCCGGGTTTTGGGCACGGGCAACCTATGGCGTCGGACTGACCGCCATCGTCCTGGGTGTGTGGCTGTTGATGGCATCGGTGGCGGGTGCTACGTGGATCGTGAACCGTTGGAATCGGTGGTGGGTGTGGGGCGCAGTGTCCTCGGTGTTCGTAATCCTCGCTGCGGCCGCTTTGGAATTCATCACCATCGTCGAAGAGTTCTAGACATTCCCGGTACCGGTAGCGCATATCTGGCAACATGCACGCCCTTATGTCGCTCTCCTGCTGCAGCTGTGCGTCAGGTTCGGCCTAGATGTCCAGCAGTGCGTCTGTCCACCATGAGGGTGGTGTGTTTGGTGGTTCGAGCTGGGATTGAGTCGCCTGTGGATCTTTGAGTGACACGCGGTGCAGAGAGTCCCTTCCAAGGGTTGGATGCAACGACCACCTGAATTCAAACCACATATGGGCGAGCCCTCATGGGCAGACCGCTGAGGCGATCGGCTCTTGCGTACCGCTGCGATCCTCTTCGAGGAGCTCAAGAATACGCTCCGAGTTCTCACGTGTGGCTTCGACGTTCCTGAACATCATCACCGGTGGAAAGTCGTCGGGCATGGCTCTCATGCATGCGTGCATCGTCTGGGACATCGCACGCCGTTTCTCCGCTTGCCTCGTTGCGCGCTCCTGAGTCGATTCCGGCGATTGGCTCTTC
>JAUVQC010000068.1 GCA_030598305.1 Actinomycetes bacterium | reverse complement strand
GGGCTTCAGGCCGCAGTGGTGGCCTTTGGCGGATCCGTTGGGCTCGCGCCGGAGCCACGCCATGGGAAGACGTCACCGATAACCCATGATGGCGTGGGGATCTTCGCCGGACTCCCCAACCCGTTCGATGCCACCCGTTACCATTCTCTCGCCACGATCGATCTCCCTCACGTACTTGAGGCGACGGCCCATTCTGACGATGGAGTGATTCAGGGAGTGCGGCACAGGGATCTACCGATTGCTGCGGTGCAGTTTCATCCGGAGTCGATCATGACGATCCACGGCAAGGCGCTTCTCGCGAACTTCCTGGCTAACTGATCAGGCCTTCGAACCGGAGCGCGTCGATGGTTGACCTGGTGTCCTCTTCGGATCGGTCGAGGGCGATTCCGGAGTCAAGTAGGTCTTCGCCTGCAAGATGCGCTCGCACCAATGCTCCACGTAGCTGCCGATTGGAGCCATTGAACGCAGATTGGCGGCGCGGAGCCTCATAGACGGTTGGATCAAGACACCACTCACTCACCGGGCACTCGCGACAGGTAGGGTCAATGGTCCTACACAGGGTAGACCCGAGATCCATGAGGGCCTGGTTCCAGTCGCCAGCGGGCGTCCCAATCACATCAAGCGCAAACTCATGGAGGGCAGATCCCGACAGTGGCTCACCTGCCCACCGACTCAAGATCCTCTTGAGATTCGTGTCGACAGCAGGAACGTCCGCCCCGAAGGCGATCGATCCAACCGCGGCCGCCGTGTATGGGCCGACGCCCGGAAGCTCGCGGAGTCCCGAGATCGAGTCCGGCCAACCCTCTGACGCGATGATCACCGCAGCACCCTGAAGTCGGAGGACGCGACTGTTGTAGCCGAGACCTGACCACGAGCGCAGCAGCTCGTCGGTGTCGGCTGTGGAGAGATCCTCGACCGTAGGCCAGCGATCGACGAAGTCCTCATACTTGGGAATGACTCGGCTCACCTGTGTCTGCTGGAGCATCACCTCTGAGACGAGTATCAGATACGGATCGGTGGTCGTTCGCCATGGAAGATCGCGTACGTTGTCGTTGAACCAGGTGAGAAGAGCAGAATTCCGGGACGAACGGAGCGCGCTATCTGTCAAGGCGCCGCGACGTAGACGATGACTTCGATGTCGGTTCCGACAGGTACCGATGTCCCGGGTGGGGTTGTCTGGGACTCGATCTTGTCCACAAGACCGGCATCGGCGGTTTCAACAGTTCCTATCTGGATAACGGTACCGAGGCCAATACTCGTTGCAAGTGTTTGGGCCTCACCCAGCGTCATGCCGATGAAGTCGGGGACGTCGGGCTGGTACAGCCACACGGTGAGCGTGACGCTCGATCCCTCATCGACGAGGGTTCCTCCATCGGGGGATTGCGTTGCAACCTTGTTGTCATCTGCCTGGACATTGGTGATCGTGGTGGTCGGAGGTGCCAGTGTCAGGCCCGCGTTGGCGATCTCGATCTCCGCATCGATGAGGTTCTGTCCGACCACATTCGGCACGGTGACCTGTTGGACGACACCGAGCTTCACGGTCACAGTCGAGCCGACGTCCACGGTTTCTCCGAATGTCGGGTCCTGTTCAGCAACGTTTCCGACGAGGCCGGACGCGATCGGTACCTCGACGGTATCGGGGCTGACCTGCATCAACAGGCCGAGCGCGTTGAGAGCCTGACTTGCCTGGCTCTGGCTCATTCCTTCGAGGTTCGGTACCTCGACCGGTTCCGGGCCCTGGGAGACGAGCACGATGATCGTTGCTTCCTTCGGCACCGTCTGGCCTGCTGCTGGGTTCGTTTCGATGACGAATCCCTGGAGGACATCCGCACTGAACTCGTCCTGTGTCTCGATATTCTCGAAGCCCGCACGGGCCAGTTCGAGGATTGCTGTCTCTGAGGACTTGCCTGAGACATCGGGTACTTCGATGGACGAAGGACCGGCGGACACGATGAGATCGACTGCTGTTCCCGGGGGCGCAGTTGAACCACCGTCTGGGCTCTGCGCGATGACGAGGTTCTCGTCAACATCGTCGGTTTCAACGTACTCGCGATTCCCGACAACGAAACCCTGGGCCTCGATGCGCGCTGCAGCGACGTCGACGTTCTCACCGATGACGTTCGGTACCCCGAATTCCTCCTCACCGGCAGACACGACAACGTCCACGAAACTTCCAGGCTCCACGTCAGACCCAGCCGGGGGATCGGTACGGATCACAAGCCCAACGGCAATCTCGTCGCTTGTCTCCTGTACGGCTCGAACTTTCAGGTCCATCCCCTGCAGTGTTTCGAATGCCTGCTCAGCGGCAACACCCGTCAGATTGGGGATCTCCACCGTTCCCACGGCAGCCTCACCGCCGGATAGAAGCCTAAGGAGAAGCCAGAGCCCGAGGAGGAGGATCACGATGAGAGCCCCAACGGCAGCCCAGTAGCCAGCTTGACTGCGTTCTTCGGCTGGGGAATCGAAGGTCATCGTTGATCCGGGATCCCCGGCAAGTGGTGGGGGAGCGGGCGTGGCGATCATCGCGGTTGGAGCTGCGGCAAGAAGTGCAGCGGCTGCGATCGGCTCGTTCCCTCCGAGATAGCGGAGCAGGTCTGTCCGGAATTCGTCTGCGGTCTGGTACCTGTCGTCGGGCTTCTTCCTGATGGCGTGCTCGGCAATCGCGGCGATCTCGCGCGGCACATCCGGATTGACAGAGTCAGGTGCAGGGGCCTGCTCGGATACATGCTGATACGCAACGGCGACGGGACTCTCTCCGGTGAACGGCGGTTTGCCAGCGAGCATTTCATACAGGACTATGCCGAGGCTGTAGACGTCCGATCGCTCGTCCGCTGGCAGCCCTTGAGCTTGTTCTGGAGAGAAGTACGTGGCGGTTCCGATGACTGCGCCGGTACGGGTCAACTCCTCTGAGTCGTCGAGCGCCCTGGCGATTCCGAAGTCGGTCACCTTCACCGATCCGTCGTCGGTGATCATGATGTTGCCCGGCTTGATATCGCGGTGGTAGACGCCGTGCTGGTGCGCAATGGTCAGTGCTGCCGCTGCCTCGGCTGCGATCTCAGCCGATCGCCTAGGGAGAAGGGCACCTTCAGACTTGACGATCTCACGCAGGGTGCGACCACGGATCAGCTCCATGACCATGAAATAGGTACCTTCGTCCTTGCCCCAGTCGTAGATCGCGACGATGTTCGGATGCGAAAGGTTCGCTGCTGCCTGCGCCTCTCTTCGGAACCGGGCAACAAACGCGTCGTCGGAGGCAAAATTCGCATGCAGCAGCTTCACCGCGACGGATCGACCGAGCAGCGTGTCCTCAGCTTCATAGACATCTGCCATGCCGCCTCGGGCGAGATGACGGACGATCTGGTACCTACCGGAGAGAACGCGTTCTTCCACGGGCGAGAGGGTAGCTATACAACCCGATAACGGGCTACATCAGAGGCCTTCACACACCAAAGAACGCCGCCAGCACTTGCTGGGCGATCGGTGCCGCAACGGTACCTCCCGTGGCAGACTCGCCGAAGTCTCCACCAGATTCAACAATCACAGCAATGGCGATCTGTGGTGTGCCGGGTGGCGCGCCGACGGGTCCGAACCCGATGAACCACGCGTGGGGAGCCTTGCCGGTGACTTCTGCCGTGCCTGTCTTGCCTGCGATTCTCACGCCAGGAACTGCCGCCTTGCGCCCAGTTCCCGATATCACGACCTGTTCCATCAGATCAGACAGCACAGCTGCCGACGCAGGGCTCATCGCTCGGCGCCACGTGGCCGGGTTGGTCGCCATCTCCACGATCCCGTCCGATGTGAAGATCTCCGAAACGAGATATGGGACCATGATGTTTCCGTTGTTCGCCACCGCCCCGGCCGCCATCGCCATGAGTAGGGGTGTGGCACGGTTGTCTCGCTGCCCGATGGCATTCTGAGCCGTAGCAGGCGGGTTGTTCTCGATGGTCCCCGGTGGTGGGAACAGGGAGGAGAGCACCTTGAACTCGAAGGGCACGATCTGGTCGTAACCGAACGCACGGGAGGTGAACCCCAGTTGGTCACCACCGAGATCCATCCCAAGTTGGGCGAAGACGGTGTTGCATGACTTCACGAAGGCGTACTCGAGTGTGACCGTTGTGCCATTCCGACACACCTTGCCGTTGAAGTTTTCGATCGTCGAGTCACTCCCGGGAAGCTCGAGTGCGAGCGGATCATCGAATTCGGTTGAGGGGCTCACCAGGCCCTCGTCAAGTCCTGACGCTGTGGTGATGACCTTGAAGATGGATCCGGGCGGATACGTCTCGTCGATGCTGCGGTCCCGCCACGGTTCAGCTGGGTCGGCTTCGAGTACAGCACCTGCCGTACCAGCATCCGGTCCGATGAGACTGTTCGGATCGAAGCGCGGGTAGGTGACCATCGCGAGTACAGCCCCAGTGCTCGGGTCGATCGCGACCACGCTTCCGTTCTGGTCCCCGAGGGCAGCAGCGGCGATCGTCTGAAGGGCGTGGTCAAGGGAGAGCCGAACGCCACGCGGGTTCGTGTCGCCCCCGAGAAGTCCGTTCAGCACGCCTGAGATCGTCGAGTCCCTGTTCGACACGAGATCAGTAGAACGAGTGTTCTCGACTCCGCGTGACCCGAACAACACAGACGTGTACCCAACGGTGTGGGCGTAGAGGTCACCCTCGGGGTAGTGGCGCCGGTAGAGCTTTGGGTCATCTGCAGAGGGTGATGACCGAGCGAGCGTGGTCCCGTCCGCGGACAGGATCGGGCCCCGTTGTCTCCCCGTTCTCCACGCGACCACCCGCGGGTTGCGGGGGTCGTCGCGAAGTTCGGGTCCTTTCACGGCCTGGATGTAGGTCACCGATACGATGAGCGCCACGCAGGCTGCAAGTATCGCGTACGCAGCCCGCCTGAGGGGAACGTTCACAGTCGCTCCTCATGCGATACTCGCAGGAGGAGAGCGAGGATCGCGAAGTTGGCGAGGAGAGATGACCCTCCGTAGGACATGAACGGCAGCGTGATCCCTGTGACCGGGAGGAGCCTGAGCACACCGGCGAGGATGATGAATGCTTGGAGTCCAAGGACGATGGTGAGGCCTCCGGCAAGGTACTTTCGGAACCGGTCGCGGGATCGGATCGCGATACCGAAACCCGTCGCGACCAGAAGAGCAAAGCCAGCAAGCACCGCGAGTGCGCCCGCAAGACCCATCTCCTCGGCCACGGCGGCGAAGATGAAGTCTGTGGCCGCTGCCGGGATCAGGTCTGGTCGTCCGAGACCGATGCCCGAGCCTGTCAACGCCCCGGATCCCATGGCAAACAGGCCCTGGACGGTTTGGTAGCCGGCGTCCTGGAAGTGGGCGAAGGGATCGATCCACGCTTCGATGCGTCTCTGTACATGGTCGAATGTCGTGTAGGCGACGAATCCGGCGAGTACCGCCAATACGGCTCCCGAGATCACATAGAACGAACGCCCGGTTGCCACGTAGAGCATGCCAATGAAGATGCCGAAGAGGAGAAGCGACGCGCCGAGATCGCGTTGGTAGATGAGTACGAAAAACGCTACGCCAGCAGCGACCACGACGGGACCGAGATGGCGGGGCTCAGGGAACTTCAGGGGACCGATCTTGCGCTGGACGACGGACATCGCCTCGGCGCGCTCGGCCAGGTAGGAGGCGAGGAAGATCGTGATCAATACCTTTGCGATCTCGCCGGGCTGGAAACTGAGGATTCGACCGGTTCCCGGAATGTCAATCCGAACCCACAGACGCGATCCGTTGACCGTTGCACCATGTATCGACCAGGAATCGGGAAGGAGAGGCAGGAGAAGAGCCCCGATTCCTATCGCGAGAAGGACATACCGGTACTTGCGCAGCACGGCAACACCCGTGGTTCTGATGAGCCAGAGGATGAGGGATCCTGCGGCGGCGGCGACAAGGAGTGACCACCGCTGCAACGCGGCGAGATGGCTGTCCAGTCGGTAGATCTCGATGAACCCAACAGCAGTGAGGAAGGATGCAATGGGGAGGACGAGACTTGACGCTCCGGGAGCCCAACGCATCGTGGCGAGGTGTATACCACCGAAAGACGCAGCGAACGCGAGGAACGTGAGCGCGACCTGGGCGCCGAGCCAGTCACCGTGGGTGAACTCGACAATGGCGACGCCCACCGACGCGAGAAGGGCGGCGGCGATGATGAGACCGGCCTCAGCCCTTCGCGTCATGTGCTTACATCGATCACCACGACAGTTGTGTTGTCGACGCCACCGGCTGTGTTGGCATGTTCGATCAGCGACCACACCGTGGCTTCGACTCCTTCTCCCGCAGCAAGGATCTGCTCGACACCGAAGTCGGAGATCATCGTTGTCAGCCCATCGGAGCAGAGCAGGATCCTGTCACCGGCTGCCAAAGGAATCTTCTGGGTGTCCACACCCACGGGGCCAAGTCCGAGCACACGGGTGATGAGGTGACGATGTGGATGATGCTCTGCCTCCTCCGGTGTGATCCTGCCGA
This sequence comes from Actinomycetes bacterium, assembly GCA_030598305.1. Next base: position 372 of record JAUVQC010000068.1, on the reverse strand, counting down.
GTTCGATGAGCTCGTTCACCAGCGTATGGTCGCTGGTGATCTGTTGCATGGCGCCGTCTCGCAGCAGGTAGGCGCGGCTGTCACCGACGTGAGCGAGATCCAATATTCCATCCTCGGTGAGTTTCACAAGGGTGAGTGTTGTCCCCATACCCGCGAGCGATGCATCATCAGCAACGGCCCGACCGACGGCCTCGTTGGCCGAAATCACGCGTTCTTCGGGTGATACGTCGTCGGACGCGTCGGCTCGGGATGCTGTGGCAACAGCGATCCCCGATGCCACCTCACCGGCGACTGCGCCGCCCATGCCATCAGCAACCATCAGGATTACCGGACCCACAGACGATCCAGAAGACTCAGGGAACAACGAATCCT
>JAUVQC010000112.1 GCA_030598305.1 Actinomycetes bacterium | reverse complement strand
TGTAGATGCACCGGATACGGCGCGATCCTTCGTGCGTTCGAGAAGCTGGCAGCGGGGGAATCGTGACGACCACCACCGCCACTGGAGTCAAGAGCGGCATCGGAACCAACGCCCGTCGACCCGATGGTGAGCCAAAAGTGTCCGGAAACTTCGCATATGCATCAGACCTGTTCTCAGACGACATGCTCTGGGGAGCGACCCGGCGAAGCCCCCACGCCCACGCACGCCTCACGAAACTCGATATCGCTCCGGCGCTTGCAATGAACGGTGTTCATGCCGTCCTGACCCAGGAGGATGTGCCCGGCGAGCCCGTGTTCGGCCAGGAGGAACAGGACCAACCCGTATTTTGTGACGGCACGGCGCGGTACTGGGGTGAGCCCGTTGCGGTCGTAGCAGCCGAGGACGAGGAGACAGCTCGAAGGGCCGCCGCAGCAATCGTCGTCGAGTGGGAACCGTTGGAGCCTGCCGACGACCCGGAGAAGGCAGCCGAAGAAGGCGAGACCTTCCGCGAGATGAGGATCCGTCGTGGCAACGAGGATGCCGTCGGGTCGGTCGTCGTCGAGGGATTCTATGAAACGGCTACACAGGATCAAGCACCGCTTGGACCGGAGGCTGGCTTCGCCATCCCCGACGGGGATGGCGGACTCGACCTCTACGTGACAAGCCAGTGGATCCATGTCGATCACAGGCAGATCATCGCGTGCCTCGACATGGAAGCGGACCAGATTCGTTGCCATCCGGCCGGGATAGGCGGCGCATTCGGGTCACGCGAGGACATCTCGCTCCACATCCATGTGGCCATGCTCAGCCTGGCCACCGGTCGAGCTGTCAAGATGGTGTACGACCGTTCAGAGTCATTCGTCGGCCACGTCAAGCGTCATCCGTCACGCATGTGGTATCGCCACGAAGCCGACGATGAAGGGAATCTCGTCAAAGTGACGGCACGGCTCGTGTTCGATGGAGGCGCATATGCCCACACCAGCAGGGCGGTACTTGCAAACGCCGCGTTCTTCACCGTTGGTGCCTACCGCTGTGACAATGTCATTGTTGACGCAGCGGTTTCACGGACGAACAACCCGCCATGCGGTGCAATGCGCGGGTTCGGCGCAGTCCAGACTTGTTTCGGCTCCGAGATGCAGATGGATCGCCTCGCCAAGGCGCTCAACATGGATCCCCTCGAACTTCGACGGCGCAATGCCCTGGCTCCAGGGGACCCGATGGCAACATCCGGACAGATCATCCAAGGGTCACTTCCCACGATCGCCGTGATCGACGCCGTGGAAGCCATTCCGCTACCGGATCCGCTCACCGATGACGATCCTCGACTGCTGCCCGGCGGCACCGGCCTGACCACACCCAAGTCGTCAGTCCTACGCGGAGTCGGATACGCCGTTGGCTTGAAGAACCTCGCCTTCTCAGAGGGCTTCGACGACTTCGCTGAGGCCAGGGTTGTCATGACCACCGCAGGCGTCGAGGTACACACCGCAGCCATGGAAGTTGGTCAGGGACTCGTCACGGTCTGCCAGCAGATCGCTCGGACTGTTCTCGGTACAGATCGCGTAGCCATCGTCTGGGATGACACATCCCAGATCGGATCCGCCGGTTCGACGTCGGCGTCGCGTCAGACCCAGATGACCGGTGGGGCGGTCCACGCCGCGTCCGTGGCTCTCAGGGACAGGCTCATCTCCGATCACGCAGGTGACGAACTGGCTGACGACGGTGTCTACCTGCGTGGCGAGCGAGTCGCCACGATCGCAGAGATCTGCGTCGACGGTCCGATCGAGCACCATGTGCAGTTCCGCCATCCCGAAACCTTCGAACCGGACGAGAACGGCCAGGGAGACGTGCATGCCGGATTCGTCGTCGCCGCGCACAGAGCAGTCGTCGATGTGGATCCGGAACTAGGCCTTGTGCGGGTCGTACGAGTCGATACTGCCCAGGATGTTGGCAAGGCGCTCAATCCTCAAGCGATCACCGGTCAACTGGAGGGTGGGATCATGCAGGGCATGGGACTTGCGGTGATGGAACAACTGGTGATCGACAAAGGCATCATCAGAAACCCCACGTTCACCGACTACCTGATCCCAACGTTCGCCGATGCTCCCGATGTCGAGACGCGAATCATCGAGGAGGGCGACCACTGGGGCCCCTTCGGGGCGAAAGGGATCGGGGAATCTCCCACCATCAGCTCGACGCCAGCCATCGTTGCTGCCATCTCAAATGCCATCGGCAAGAACCTTACGCGCGTTCCTGTGCCGCCTGAGGACATAATCGGACAGTTAGACGGTTAGACGTCGACTCTCGATTTCGCCAATCAGCAGCCAGTTAGGCTTTCGCGGGAGGCCGGGCGATCCACAAAGTGCCGCTTCCAGGCCTCAATGGGACAAGACATCTGAGGATTTGGAGCGATCATGGGTCGAGAGTTCGGACCGCGAAGAGCAACCTGGGTAGAGGTAACGGAGCCAGCTGACGGGATGCCGAGTGATTTGGCAGCCATGGAACGGTTCAACACGATCTATCGGGCGTTGTGTGCGGTGTTGTTCAACTTCGCTCAGTCCGGTCATCCCGGTGGATCGGTGTCCTCAGGCCACATCGTGACAGGCCTATTGCTCGACGGCATGGACTACGACATCGGTCATCCGAACCGTAGGGACCAGGATTTGCTCTCGTACTCTGCGGGACACAAGGCTCTCGGGCTGTACGCGATGTGGGCGCTCCGAGACGAGGTGACGAGGATCGCGCGACCCGATTTGTTGCCGGATGACGAGAAGTTGCGACTGCGATTCGAGGATCTTCTCGGTTTCCGTCGCAACGCTACGCGGACGACTCCACTGTTCAAGAAGTACAACGCAAAACCGCTCGATGGGCATCCAACGCCCGCTACACCCTTCGTCAAGCTGTCGACCGGAGCATCAGGGATCGGCGTCGGGTCATCATTCGGACTCGCAGTGGCGGCTGCTGACACGTACGGCGACGATGCTCCCTGGGTACACCTGATCGAGGGTGAGGGGGGTATGACACCAGGCCGCGTTGCTGAGGCCGCGGCGTTTGCGGGGACATCCGGTCTGTCGAACACCGTGATACACGTCGACTGGAATCAGTCATCCATCGATTCGGACGCAGTGACCCGCGAGGGCGACAAGCCAGGCGACTACGTGCAGTGGGATCCTTGCGAGTTCTTCTATCTACACGACTGGAACATCATCCATGTGCCAGACGGGTTCGACTTCGGACTGGTGCTGACGGCCCAGCGGATGGCGGCCGAGATGGACAACGGACAGCCGACCGCGATCGTGTATCGCACGACGAAGGGCTGGCAGTACGGCATCGAGGGGAAGAAGTCGCACGGCGCCGGCCACAAGATGTGCAGCGAGGAGTACTTCGAGACCCAACGACCGGTATTCGGTGACGACACGAAGTCGTTGCCAAATGTGGACGGATCGGACGCTGTTGCCGTCGAGGCGGCCCAGTGGGCGACACTGGAGCGGTATCGGGAACTACTCGAATCCGACGACATGACCGCGTTGATCGCCGAACGGTTGGCCAACGCAAAGATGCGCCTCGACACGAAGGATCGCAAACCTCGCGACGGCGCTCCGGACCTCGAGCGGGCATTTGCCGCAGCGGATCCGGAATCGGTTCCCGACGAGATCGCACTCAGGCCGGGCGACAAATTGGCATTGCGACAGGCATTGGGTCGCACCCTTGGATATCTGAATCGTGAATCTGGTGGCGCAATCCTGGTTGGGGCCGCGGACCTACTCGGATCAACGGCGATTTCGGATGTGACAGCAGGCTTCCCCGATGGCTACTACCACCGGGGCTCCAATCCCGAGGCGCGGTCGTTGTCGGTCGGCGGAATCTGTGAGGACGGACTGTCGTGCGTGCTCACAGGTGTGTCGGCGTTCGGCGTCCACCTGGGCGCTGTGGCATCGTATGGCGCTTTCCTTGCACCGCTGGGGCACATCTCGTCCCGGTTGCATGCGATCGGCGACCAGATGCGCCAAGAGACCGAACCGGGGCCATATCGACCGTTCATATTGGTGTGTGCCCATGCAGGGATGAAGACCGGTGAGGACGGCCCAACCCATGCCGATCCACAAGCGTTGCAGGTCCTGCAAGAGAACTTCGTTCCCGGCTCCGCAGTCACCCTGACACCATGGGAGCCGGCAGAGATGTGGCCACTGGTCTCGGCGGCGCTTCAGGCTCGCCCATCGCTCATCGCTCCCTTTGTCACCCGTCCGGGTGAGACAGTGCCCGATCGGGAGGCTCTTGGATTGGCACCGACAACAAACGCGGCGAAAGGCCTCTACAAGCTTCGCGCGGCGGAGGGGACCGCTGATGGTGTCGTGGTATTGCAGGGCTCCGCAGTGACGTACGCCTTTGTCAATGAAACGCTGCCGCTCCTCGAGGAGGCAGGGATCGACATCGATGCGTACCTTGTTACCTCGGTCGAGCTCTTCGACCGGCTGTCACAGGACGAGAAGGAAGCGATCTTCCCGAGTTCGGCGGCACAGAGTGCAATGGGTATCACCGGCTTCACACTGCCAACCACCTACCGGTGGATCCGGAGTGATCTCGGACGAGCCAACACGATGTCGCCCTTCGAGAAGGGCCACTTCCTCAGCTCAGGAGTCGGCGACATGGTCGTCCATGAAGCAGGACTCGACGGAGAGGGACAGGCCAAACGAATCAAGACCTACCTCGGCGAACTCGCAAATCTGTGACGGCACACCAGAATCCACGTCCACGTGATCCCGGCTGTTGGCTTCAGCCCGTTTGACGGAGATCACGACGGTTGAACATCACGACAGACATCACGACGAGAACTCCGGTGAGAGCCGTCAGCACGGCGCCATGCCCCCAGTGCATGCCGTTGAAGAGAGGGTCACTGGTCAGGTAGTAGTAGAACGGTGACCACTTGGCATAGCCCGACAATGCGTCATTGAACGGTAGGAACGCGTTCAGTACGAACAGGATCAGTGCGATACCGATCGTCCCATACGAAGCGATCCTCGACCTACCCGTCCCACCGCTGATCATGAGTGCGAACGCACCGAAGACGAACCCTATGAGCGTTGCAAGTAGCGACGCCGCGGCGATGTTGGGAACACTCATGCCGAGTCCTCCGAGCAGAGATCCGGCGGTCACACCGGCGAAGATCGAGATCCCGACCACTGTGCCGTTCAAGACCATTGCAGCGGTCTTCTGATACACAACAGTCGAACGCTTGATGGGGTTGGCGAGGAGAAGGCCCATGGTCCGGTTCTGCTCCTCTTTGGCGAGGGCACCGGCACCGATAGTCACCGTTGCGACCATGACCGCGATCGGAGCCATCAT
>JAUVQC010000144.1 GCA_030598305.1 Actinomycetes bacterium | reverse complement strand
GCGATCCCGTATCCGGCCAGCACGCCGGTAGTGAAGGCATCCATGAGACGTCAATGTAGCCAGCTGCTGAATGACTCACGGACTCGTTGATCACCGGCCAATGACGTATGAAAGGATTCCGGTGAACCCGATACCCGCGAGTATGCGTTCGCCTACACAATTCTGCCCTCGAATCTCGAACAGTCCGAAAGGGCGAGCTAGCCAATCGTCACGGATCAGAGCGGCACGCCTCGATCCTTGATCGGCCGATCCGGGAAATGCTGGTGTCAAGAACTCGCCTCACGAAACCGAGCCACTATACGATGTCAGTGTGATGCAACTCTCAAGCCTCGCTTCTCAGGCCCTCAGGTACGGTCCGAACCAATCACTATTGTCTGGGCAGCCACAGCGAGCCAGGAGTTGCTGAATGTCTCCCTACGACTGGCTCGCCATCTTCGCCGGGTTGGTCATTATTGCCGGCACAATCGTGAGTGTCGTCAAGACCCTGGTGGTTCCCAGGAGAGCTTGGTCGCTTGTACCTCGAATCGTCGAAGTGACCACCACACGCGTTTTCATGTTCATCGCGCGACGCATGCGCTCGTACGACCTGATTGATCGGTTCCTTGGATTCCTGGGTCCGAGCGTGCTCATCCTTCAACTTGTTGTGTGGCTGGTGCTACTCGTCCTCGGGTTCGCTTTCCTGCTCGTCCCCTCCACGGAGTCCCTCGGATTGGCATTGGCGCACAGCGGATCTTCGACCTTCACCCTGGGTATTACGTCAAGAGATCCAGGCGCGACATCTGGCATCGACGTCGTAGCAGGCGCTGTGGGACTCATCGTCATCGCCCTCACCGTTGCGTATCTACCCGCCATCTATCAGGTGATCAGAAGACGAGCTGTCCTCTCGAAGCAGCTTGGAAATCGTATCGGCTCTCCTGCATGGGGCCCACACGTTCTGCTCGAGCACCACTCCGCCGATGGCATGGCTGTTCTACCCGGCCTGTATTCCGATTGGGACCGGTGGGCATGTGAGGTCGCTGATGGACACACGAAGTACCCCGTACTCAACCAGTTCCGACTACCACGCTCGCGGCACCACTGGATGTTGAGCCTTGTCGCGATGATGGATGCCGCTGCAATGGATCTCAGTGTGAGACGTGCTGCCCCCGTGGAAGCACGACTCTTCCTCCAATCCGCGATCGCCTGCGTCAACATTGATCTTGCAACACCACTGCACATCTCAACCGAGCCGAACGACACGATCGCGGTCACAGAGGGACAATTCCTAGAAGCAGTTAGAACGTTGGTCACTGCCGGATATCCCTGTGACATTCCCACCGAGCAGGCCTGGAACTCATTCGCCGAATCGCGAGCAGCATACGACGCGACGATCTGCCGAATCCTTGATGCCATTGTGGCACCGGAGGCGCCCTGGACCACACTCCGAACCCTGCCCATCCGACGCGGAAGCTGAACACGGCAAGTACGCAATCTCGACAGCAGCACCGCTACAGATTCCTTAGACATTCCCTAGTGAATGCAGCTAGGTTTAGTGGATGGTGATGGGAATCGCAACGGAGGGCTGACATGGCTTCGCACGACGACGACAGGGACAGGGAAACAGCAGACACCGCAGTCGATCGTTCAAGAGTTCGTCCGATCTTTTCTTGGATCGACAAGCACGTCGTGGTTCTCAGCATCGTGTTGGTGGTCGCCGCGGTCGCGTTCGGGATTGTTGGAGCCCTGATCGCGGACACCGACGAACCAAACTTCAGCCCGTCGGGTGAAATCTATGACACAGAAGCGCGGGCGGACGAGGTATTCGCGTCATCATCGCCGATCCGCATAGCCACGTTCCTCGTTGACGAACCCAACGGCCAGGACGTCCTCACTCAGAAGGCTCTTCTTGAATTTCTGAACAACTCTGCTGCAGTGCGTGCTGACGCCGACAACGAACCCCACCTCGCATCTGCCTTCGATCAAGATCTTGGTACCGAAGTCTCCGGCGTATTCTCTCTCGCTGACGCTGTCGATGGCGCGTTGCCATCAGGCCTTTCGGGAGCAACCGACGCCGACGTCAAGACCGCGCTTGCGACCTTGCTCGCCGATGACAGTGCCCTGGGAGCGCTTCGGTTCACCCTCGCAGATTCGGCAACCGCTGAGCCCGGTGTCGTCGGTGGCAGCACGATCACCATCTGGCGGTCCCCGGCGTTTCTCGCATCTGTGCGCTACGACATCGAGACCTTCGAGGGAGGCGATGTGGTTGACGGTCAGAACATTGTCCAGGCCACAAACGCCGAGACCTGGCTCCGAACCGTGCAGGTAACCCTGCGGGGCGACCAGCAGTACATGAGGGCGATCGGTCTCGGAATCGATTCAATCCTCACGGGCGACGAGCAATTGAGCGCAGGCGCTCCATTCATCTTCCTCGCTGTTGCGATCATCGTGCTGCTCGTTGGCGCTCTCCTGCGCTCATACTGGGCCGCGGTCGTCGTGGCCACAGCGCTGTCGCTCACGTTGCTGTTCTACAACGGCATCCTCGGTTTCGTCAGCTTGAATATGGGATCCGCGCTGGTGGTCTTCATATTGCCCATCACTCTGATTGCGTTTGGTGTCGACTTCTTCATTCACGGGATGGGCAGAGTCCGCGAGGCCCAGGTCGACGGCGTGCCGCGGACGCGGGCCTACACCGTCGGACTCGTGGCGGTGTTCTCGGCGTTGACTCTCGCGGCGGCCACGTCAGTCGCCGCATTCCTCTCAAACGTGGCCTCAGGTATCGAGGCCATCATTGAATTTGGCTTCGCAGCGGCGATCGGACTCATCGTCGCCTACCTGATCCTTGGATGGGTGGGCCCGAAGGCAGTGCTCTACGTAGAGGAGAGAGTGGGACCAAACCCTGCGGACCGGGGCCTTATGGTCGGCTACAAGCTGGGCTTCACATTCGTGGCGATCGTCGCAGGCGTCGTAGTCTCGATGACGGCCATGTTGCCCCAGATGGGTGCAATCGCGTTGCTGATCTTCCTCGGCCTGTTCGTTCTCCTTCCGATACGACTTACCCGACGACGGAACGTCCGTGTCGTCGAGAAGGGTCGCCCCGTTACCGACGAGATAAAGGGAGCTGGCCAAGGCTTCAAAGCCGCCGGCACAGTGGTTCACTTCCTTGCCCGGTGGCGCGTATTCACCCTCCCCGTGGTCGGAGCCCTGGCCATCGCCGGCGTGTATGGGGCAACCCAGGTCGAGACGGCGTTCGAGCTCAGTGACTTCTTCTCGCCCAAGACCGACTTCATCCAGGGTCTCGAGCGGATCGAAACACACTACGGAAGCGCCACAGGAGGATCTGCATACATCTACGTTGAAGGTGATCTCACGGATCCAGCCTCGATAGAGGCCATGGAGGCTGCGATCGATCGTCTCGATCAGAGCCAAGCCCAGTTCGCTCGAGACCTCGATGGTGAGTTGGTTGTCTCCCCGAATGCGGCGTCGCTCGTACGAACGACGATGACCGTGCCGGGTGCTGCCGCAGGAGTGGAATCTGCGGCCGGTATCACGATCGTCGACGCGGGGAACGGTCTTCCGAGTTCCGCTGCGGGCGTGGGAGCGATCTACACGACCAGCCGCGCCCAAGGCGTGGTAGCGGGCGACGGCGTGACGATCGTGCGCGCTGACCATGTCGAGACATTCCTGTACGAGGAAGGCGCCAGCCAGGCCACTCGCCTCGAAGTTCAGATCACGACGTTCACCGACGATGCCATCATCCTCGAAGCGCGCGGCGTGTTGGAGGAATCAGCGGCAGCTCTTGCCGCGGATCTCGGGACAGCAGCAAAGACCGTGAGCGTCTCGGGCGAGATCATCACCCAACAGGACACCTTGGCAGCCTTCACAAGCTCGATGGTCATCTCGCTACCGATCGCCATCATCCTGACGGTACTGATCGTGGGATTCGCCTTACGATCCGTTCGATACTCGGTCGTCACAGTCATCCCGATTCTCCTCGTGGTGGCATGGGTCTTCGGCTACATGTGGCTACAGGGCCACACGATCAACGT